>JANNJE010000469.1:0-6335 GCA_031405735.1 Armatimonadota bacterium
GCATCAAGAGTTTCCTTAGTTGTCGGAACTTTGAGTTCTCCGCTCACGATTTTCGCCTTGATCTCGTCAACTTTTGCCAAATTGGCATCACCAATGAGTGCTTTGGTGTGAGTCATCGGACTCAGTCCAACTCCATCAACCTTTAGATCGTAAACCACGGTACCGGCACTAAATTTGCCATCGGTCATTTCCTTAATTGAATTGAAGATGGCGACGTCAACCCGTTTCATCATCGAAGTCAAAACGAATCCTGGCGCCTCGCCGTCTTGGTCGCTGTCGACGCCGATGGCGTACTTCTTGGCTTCTTCCGCCGCTTTTATCACGCCTAATCCTGCTTTGCCCGCCGCATGGTAGACGATGTCTGCACCACTCGCAAATAACGATTTAGCCATTGCCTTGCCAACGTCAACGTTGTTCCAATCGCCTGTGTATTTCTCCGGCAATAACTGAACTTCTGGATTCGCCATTTTGGCTCCCGCTGCGTAGCCAGAATAGAATTTTACGATCAGCGGAATCTGCATTCCTCCTACAAAACCAATCTTGTTGGTTTTTGTCATCATGCCCGCAACATATCCTGCAAGGAAGCTTCCCTCTTCTTCGTTAAAGACCAAACTTCGAACATTTGGAGAATCAACCGGGGCATCCACGATAGCAAATTTGGAATCTGGATGGGCTTTAGAAGCCTTTTCGACGGCCTTCTGCATGCTGATTCCCACGCCAATAATCAAATCGCAATTCTCTTCGACCATGTTGTCTAGGTTGCTTTCATAGTCCTTTTCTTCTCGGCTTTCCAATTCAATTACTTTTACGCCAAACTGGGATTTTGCCCTTTCGATTCCGGCAGCAGCACTATCATTAAACGACTTATCGCCTCTGCCACCTTTGTCGTAGACCATGCCAATAACGAGTTTCTTGCCAACTTCGGATGTCGAAGAAGCTCCTTCTGGGGTCTTTTCGCCTCCATTGCATCCGATTGCTACGAGAGCTACAATTGACAAAACTAGGGAAACTGTGATTCGCTTCAATTCAAAAATCCTCCAATTCGGGTAAACTATCTGATTATGGCGCATGGCCGTCTCGGTCATTTTTTCGTGCGCCTCAGGAGTGTTTTTCCTTGACGACGTGCCACCTAACGAAACTTGAATCTGCAGTCGAAACTATCAAAAAATCGCACCCGAAGCTAAAAGCAACCGATTCCGCATTGGTTGCTTCTGCGCTCGTGCTTACGGGACGCCATGCCTTGGCAATTTATCGCGAGGAGCAATTTCGATGGCCGGAAGACTATAACAGATTGACCAAAATGATGATCGGCGAAATTGAAATCATAAACGAAAGTTCTGAACCTGTAAAGAAGACTAAAACGAGCCCAGAAGAAGAGCCTGTAGTGATCAACGTCGGTCTAACGCCGAATTTTTCCGCCGGTGAGAGAATTCTTGAAGGCCGAAACGACCTCAAAACTAAGCTAAGCGACATTTTGCAAGCTGGAGTTGAATTCGTTTACAGCCCAGCCGATCTCGGATGGCAATGGGCTTTAGACAGAGCCAATTGGTCAACGATTAGCGGTGGCGAAGTCCATCGAAAGGTCAAAGTAAAAGCAGGATTTACAGAAGGAGCTGTCGGAATTGAAATGGGGAACGTTCCCAAAAAGCGAAGCTCCAGAAAGGCTGCCGAGCCAGTAAAAGAAGCAGAAGCAGTAGTTGAAGCCGAAGCCGCGGTCGAAATCGAATCTAGCGACGCCTAAACGGGCTGAGTCACTTGCATTGTTACAAACGGATACGTGTACGATGGCATTCCGTCTATTCGGACTGTGAATTGATATGTCCCTTCCTTGGGGAAGTTCAGATCGTGAATGATGTGGCGATGATTGATTAGCCGTTGATTTTCCGGAATCAAAATTGGGGCTTCGAACTTTACCAGACCTTGGCCGTCTGCATCGATGAGTTCAGTTACCACAGTTCGCGTGACACCAAAGTCGTCAGGATCAACTTCAAATGAGACGACAAAGTGGCAAACTTTATGTATACATGGAAACGAAAAGGCGTAGATCACGTCCGTTGTGCCAAACAGGTTTAGCTTCCCATCCGTGGTGTCGTTTGAGTAGTCGCAAAGGATTGCGTAGCGAACGTGCATACTGAAATGAGAATACCGTTTTGGGAGTGCGAGGGCTTGCTTACAATCCACAATGAATACGAAATTGACGACAACTTCGCGCGAATTGACTTCGATGCCGTTCACTCGATGCTAACAGAATCGTATTGGACGCCAGGAATTTCTAAGGACCAGATTCTGAAGGGTGCGTCAAATAGCGCACTTTGCATCGCAGCTTATTCAAATGGTCTGCTCATTGGATTCGCCCGAGTTGTATCGGACCGATCTCGGTTTGCATATCTTTGCGATGTCATCGTTCATCCAGATCACCAAAAACGCGGTATTGGGCGTGCGATGGTGAAACATGCCATGCTGGAACCAGACCTTGCGCCTTGCCGATGGATGCTGGCTACCAAAGACGCACATGGAGTCTACGCTGATTTAGGATTTACACCATTGAAAGAGCCGGAAAGATGGATGACTTTCAAACCAACCGAATTCATTGATCCGCTAGTAAATTCTGATGAAACTTGTTGTTGAAAAGATTTCGCGACTTGACCATTTCTTGGACGAAGCAATAGTTGGTACATCAAGGACCAAGATTTCGGCATGGATTGATGCAGGTCATGTACGAATTGACGGCGTTACCCAAAGAAAGCACGGGCTGAAGCTCAAGCCGGGCCAGCAAGTTGAATGGGACGAATTTGAAACAACTGTGCCCCAAACTTTGAACCCAGAAGAACTCAAATTGGAAATACCCTATGAGGACGAGCATCTCTTGATCGTCAATAAGCCGCGGGGCCTCGTAACTCATCCCGCGCCAAGCTACGAAGGTATTACGCTTGTCCATGCACTGCTATATCATTCGAAGCACCTTAGCGGCATTGGTGGAGACTTTCGGCCAGGAATTGTCCATCGTCTCGACAAAGAGACGACAGGGCTGATTGCCATTGCGAAATCAGATGCCGTTCATGTTGCTTTGGCTCGACAATTTGAACACAAAACGGCTGAGCGGCGCTACTTTGCCGTTGTCGCAGGAGAATTTGAGAATTCCGAGTTCAATATCGAAGCTCCAATTGGCAGAAATCCTAAGAATCGCCAGCAAATGGCAGTAGTTCCTGGAGGAAAGAGTGCCTTGACTCATTGCAAAGTCATCGGTAGATTTGGCGACGATTCGATCCTTGCAGTCAAACTTTCTACCGGTAGAACGCACCAAATTCGAGTCCATCTTCGGTCCATTGGGCATCCTGTTTTTGGCGATACTGTCTATTCGCCAAAGCCTCTGCATGTTTATCCGTTGCAGCTTCATGCGGCATGGCTTTCATTAGTCCATCCCATTTCGGGTGAAAAAATTAGCATCTATTGCCCTCCGCCTGAGGATTTTTTGGGGCATGATCGGGTCGGCGAAGGGGATATCCAGTTTTGAATTGGGTGACTTTTTGAACTGGGTGAACTGGATGAAGGTATCACACAATTCACCCACTTCAACCCATTCATCCCATTCACCCAATTCACCCATTTCAAGTCTTCTGCCATAATTCCTAAGCCCGCCCAGGTGGCGAAATTGGTAGACGCGCTGGCTTCAGGTGCCAGTATCCGCAAGGATGTGAAGGTTCGAGTCCTTTCCTGGGCACACCGACACTATTTAGGTTCAATTGAACTTGAGATTGAGACAAATTACTCTCTTCAGATAAGTTGAAGTTTGTCGAGTCCTACCTTTTGTTTGCGGCTTTGAAAACTGTTTGCCGCTGAAACACGGAAACTTGTGGTCCATCTTCAGACTTGATGGGACTTTTAGAGCGGGGGGAAAACTATTGGATTTGAAGCAAATACGATTTCCCTTTGGACGTTGAGAATTCGACAACTCCATCCGCAAACTGGTTCGTTTCGACCGCTAGACCTTGACAAGAAATTTTGACGGGTCGACCAACTCTGATTCTGCAGATTTCTCCTGCTTTCGAGAAAACTGTTGCTTTGGTGACTTTACCTTCTGCCCATTGAATATCTAGCTGAAACCCGCCACGGGCGCAGACGCCGCTGAACTCGCCGTCCTTCCATTCACTTGGCAACGCGGGCAGCAAGCGTATGAAACCTTCGTGCGACTGCATGAGCATCTCAGTGATCGCTGCCGTGGCACCTAGAGTCCCGTCCACCTGCATAGCTTTGCCGCATCTGGCAAAGAGCTGGATACAGCTTTGCTCTTTTAAGTAGTTCTTGAATATCTTGTTTGCGCGGTTGCCGTCTCCAAGCCGCGCCCAGAGCGCCATTTTCCAAGCCATCGAAAAGCCCGTCCCGCCGTCGCCGCGCTCTTCTAGCACACCTTTGTAAGCCTGTATGAATTCTGGTGTCCGCTTATCCCAGAGAACTCGCCCCGGGTACAAACCATACAGGTGGGAGAAATGCCGATGGTTCTTTTCGAGCGACTTCCAGTCGTCGGCCCACTCCTGAAGGGCACCACTCGAACCGATCTGGGGCGGCACCAATTGTGCCCTCGCCTCACGGACCTTTGCGAGCATGGGGGATCGAATGCCCAATTCTTCCACGGCTTGGAGGTAGTAGCCGAACAGGTCGTGAAGGATCTGCATGTCCATCGAAGACCCTGCGCAGATCGTCGTACCCGATAGGATGGCACCCGTTACCTCGTCGAAGAACGGGGCGTTGCCACCGCCGTCTGGGAAGTTTTCAGGCGAAGTGGATGGATTGGTAACTAACCACTTGCCGTTAGGATGTTTGACTAGATAGTCGAGAAAGAACTGTACTGATCCCTCGATTAGCGGGAAATTCGCCTTGAGAAACACCTTGTCCCGAGTGTATAGATAGTGCTCCCAGACGTGCGTGCACAGCCACGCTCCTCCGACTGTAAATGTGCCCCAACTTGGCCCGTCCATTGGGGCCGCCACACGCCAGAGGTCGGTATTTTGGTGAAAGACCCACCCGCGCGCGCCATAGTGCTCCTTGGCGACCCGCGCGCCTTGGTCGGAAACCTCCCGTATGAGCCTGAAAAGTGGTTCGGCGAGGTCCCCCAAGTTGGCTGATTCCGCCGGCCAGTAGTTCATCTCGGTGTTGATGTTGGTCGTGTACTTGGAATCCCACATGGGGTTCATGTCGTCGTTCCAGATGCCCTGCAGGTTCGCTGGCTGCGATCCGGGGCGCGATGAGGAGATCAACACGTACCTTCCGAAATTGTAGACGAGCGCGGCCAGGCTGGGATCCGGCTCGGTCTGGTTCTTTGCTTTGCGATCTATTGTCGCAAGAAACGAGTTTTCATTTGTCGGTAGCTTCAATGTGACTCTGTCATAAAGCTTCCTATATTCCTGAACAGCGGTGTGCTTTAGGGTCTCGAACGACTTGCCTTCCAATTTCCGCAGGTAATTTTCCACTCTCGCATGTTGGTCCGCACTTACGTCCTTGTAATTGACAAAGTTCGTTGCGGCGACAAAGACCAGAGTAACTGCATTTGCCTCTTTAATCACCAAATCAACACCCTGTGTGGATACAGAACCGCCTTCCAGCAATGCCTTAGCTCGCCCTTCGTACCTCAACTTTCCTGCAATGCCAAGATAGTCGGCTGACCTGCCAGTAACTGCGAGACCGTCAGAACCTACGGCGTCCATTCGGAAGTAGTCCGTTCCATAGTTTGAGTGAGCCTGATTTCTAACACCGCGTAGGTTGGCATGAAGGCTGATAGATCCCGGGCGATTAGCTGTAAGCCGAACGACGACGGCCTCGTCTGGTACCGAAGAGAAGACTTCCCGCTTATACTGCACACCATTTGCTGTGTATGTAACAGTAGTGGAGCCGGTCTCAAGATCAAGCGCGCGTTGATAGTCTGTGACTTTCCCGCCATGGGAAAATGACAAGTGAAGATTGGCTAGACTCTGATACTTCTGTTGCTCCACTGGGTAGCCCATCAGTTTCCGACCGAAGAGGTTGTGGGCATCAAGGTAATTGCCCGCAAAGACGTGGCGCTGAATCTCCGGTAGTGATTTATAGCCTCCGGCCACGACGGTCGAATAGGGTCCTCCAGTCCAGTAGGTGTTCTCGTTAAGTTGGATGCGCTCTTCCTCAATGGTGCCGAAAACCATAGCCCCGAGTCGTCCATTGCCCACCGGCAAGGCTTCATCCCATTTGGTCGCAGGTGAAGGGAACCAGAGAAAAGTCGATGGGTTGATGGCCCTGTTTTTCACTGTTGATTGTGCCATCGCGGGAACATTGTGTTGTTCCAACGCAGGCAAGGCAAGAACCTC
>JANNJE010000470.1:0-7659 GCA_031405735.1 Armatimonadota bacterium
AATTGAAATTCGCCAACAGCGCACTCAACTTCAAGCATCGTTGCAACAAGCCAAGATGCGCGTAGATATTATCAAAAGGGAACTTGGCATTCAGCCGACATTGACAAAGAGCACCATCGAAGAAGCTCAATCGAGGGCAGCTTCTGCAAAGCACCAGCGAGAAACGCTTGTAACCGTAAGCCACCCAAATCAGAGAGTTGATGTAGAAAGGGCATTAGCCGATGCACGGAATAATGTCGAGAATTCGCGCCGGGAATACCTCAGGCAGCAAGACTTAGTTGCAAAGGGCTATGTTTCGGGCCGCGCCGCAGAGTCTGCGAAACTGCAGCTTGACCTAGATGAATCAAGGTTAAAAATCGCATCTTCGAATGCGGAACGATTGGACCAGCAGCAGCGGCTCGAGTTGCAGCGCGCAAACGAAGATGTCAGCAGTGCCGAAGCCGCATATCGCAGAGCATTAACAGGAAAGATTCAAGACGTGACCAAACTGCGAGAATACGAGCAAGCGGTTCTCGACCTACAAAAGGCACGTGCTTCTCTCCTGCAAGTTCCAATCTTGCAAAAATCCAAAGAGCAATCTGCCTCAACTGTCACACAGCTTCGTAGCGTCCTTGATGACAGCCTTCGGCAACTCAGCGAGACACAAGTTCGTGCCCCGTTTTCAGGAACGGTTTCAAAGAGGTACATCGAAGTCGGTGATCTAGTTACTGCACTGTCCACGTTTAGTCCTGGAACAGCAATTGTGCGTATCGAGGATCGAAGCAAGATGCGGGTCATGCTCGAAATGAACGAAATTGACGTTGCCAGAATCACCGAAGGCATGAAAGCGGTCATTGACATTGACGCAATTCCCGGAAAGTCTCTAACTGGGACTGTACAGAAGATTGCACCTTCAAGCACAGGGCTTTCGCAAGCATCTGCAGCCGGAGGCCAGGTTTCCTCTGATGCAGTGGTGAAATATACCGTTGAGGTCGTTTTAGATTCCACTCTGCCTCAAATTCGTACAGGTATGACAGCGAAGTGCACTCTCGATGTAGTGAAAAAAGATAGCGTATTGCGAATTCCAATCGCGTATTTGGGCAAAGAAAAGGCAGAAACTTACGTGATGATTGCACCAGAAGAAGGCAAAACAGGCGCAAAGGCGACAAAGCGAATAATCGTCATTGGTGTGAATACCGGAGCTTGGGTTGAAGTATTAAGCGGACTCAAAGCTGGCGAGAAACTAGTACCACCAACCTTTACGGGTCCAAAGCGCACTGGCTTTATTCAGACTGACGACGAGATGTAACGAGGACGACTTAAGGCATGGATTTTGGATCAATTTTGGAATCGTCGGTCATCGTGCTGTTTTGGGCGGGGCTCGCATTGTTTTTCTGGTGGATGTGGAAGTCGGGCACCGCTCGAGTTTTGTTCCAATCTACAGCTATCGCATTCGACATGCTAAAGCTTCATAAGCTAAGAGCCTTTCTAACAATGCTTGGCGTGATCATCGGTGTTATGAGTGTGACTCTAATCGTAATGGTCTCAAACGGCTTTCAGTCGTTCTTGACTTCAGAGTTCTCCAAAGTCGGCTCGGATATTATCATGGTCCTATTTGATCCTGGTAGGCGAAGATTGAAGACGACGGTTGAAGGGCTGACGATAGACGATGTTAAGTACTTGCGTGACCAAGTGCCATCAATTGACTTAGCCTCGCCGATTATGCAACTTCCGGCACAAGACATAACCGCTGGAGATAAGAAGGTTGACAAACCAAAGTTCTACGCTACTGATGAAGTCTATTTGGAACTGTATCGAGTCGTAATGGCTCAGGGACGTCCATTAAAGGCCGAAGACATTCGCAACCGGGCAAATGTTGCTTGCATAGGGCCTGAAATTGCAGAGCGACTTTTTCCGGAAGGAAAGCCGCTGGGCAAGCTAATTCAGTGCAAGGGAATTACCCTTGAAGTCGTCGGCGTTTTTGAAAAGCTGGACATTATGGGCAGCACCAACGCCAAGGACATAGTCATTCCACTCACAACCGCGCAGGACAAGTGGATTGGCGGAAAGACCGTAATGTTCATTTCTGTACGCCCAAAAAAGGGTGAGAATGTAGCTGACACAGTTGAGAGCATTTGGCAAGCAATGATGCGAAAATCCGGCAATAAACCTATCTATCGTGTGGAATCAATGGAGTCTATGCTCGGAGTCATGACGGGAATTCTCGGCGGTGCCGGGGTAATTTTGGCTGGGATTGCTGCACTCTCACTGTTTGTCGGCGGAATCGGAATCATGAACATCATGCTCGTTTCTGTAACCGAGCGAACAAGAGAAATTGGGCTTCGAAAAGCCGTTGGCGCAACTAGAAACGTCGTCTTGATCCAGTTCTTAGTTGAAGCGGCAGCCCTTAGCATGGTAGGCGGGCTCATTGGCATGGGTTCTGCGTGGGTCTTGGGCCAAGGCGTAACTGTGCTAAGTGCCTCAGTTGGAGTTCCTTCTAAAGCTGGACTCCAAATGGCGTTTCCCATGAGTGCTGCCATCATGTCCACGCTTTTTTCGGCTGGAATCGGTGTGATTTTCGGGCTATACCCTGCCTTCAGCGCGGCAAGACTGAATCCAATCGAGGCGTTGAGGAAAGAGTAGGTTCAGTTGCGGAGTGTGGAGTGGTGAGTACGGAGTGCTGAGACCCCCTCTCCCAGGAACGAAATGAGAGGGAGAGGGGGCAGGGGGTAAGGGTTCCGGATTTTCATTTTTGGATTAGCGATTGCGGATTGCGACTGCAAAACAGAGCTAGAAGCTACAACCGCGTTTGAGTTGGAAGTAATTGCAGGATTGTTGGGCATTTCTTAGGTACGTACACGTCCGGCCAGCTCATAGAAGGAAATCTCACAGTATCCGGCGAAACTGGATGAGGAGGAAGAATTGAAGTCAAAGTTATTTTTCGCGATTGCCGGAATCATCATCGCCTCCGTTTCTTGGGCATGCTGCAGCGTGGGGATTGGTAAGAGTTCGGTTTTCTTTGCGGGGCAAAGAAACATCATTATTTGGGACCCGGCTACGAAAACCGAGCACTTCATTCGTCAAGCGGTCTTTGAAACAGAAGGAGCTAGTTTGGGGTTTATTGCGCCAACGCCATCAATTCCGAAACTTGAGGAAGTGGATGCTGCGGCGTTCAAGACTCTCGACGATACTGAGCCACCTCGACGTACCGATTTGAAAGCGGCAGCTTCAGCCGGGGCCGCAGAAATGCTTCCCCAGGTAGTCCAAGAAATGGACATCGCTGGATACCATGTTGTGACTCTGAAGGCAACAGATGCTTCGGGACTTGCCAAATGGATGAAAGAGCATGGTTATTCGACATCCAAACCCGTTGAAGAATGGACGGCGTTTTACATCAAGAAGAAGTGGTTTTTGACTTGCTTAAAGGTGCTTTCGGATTCGGGGAATGCAAGTACGGGCTTAGTCAAAATGAGCTTCAAGACAGAAAAGCCGTTCAACCCTTACCTTGTGCCTGCTGACAATTTTCCGGAGTATGAAGGCATGAGCGTTTTGGGACTCTATTTCGTTGGGCCAGGCACCTATGCTCCTGAAACTGGAGGCACCCAGCAATCGCTGAACAAGAAGTGGATGACGCTACTGACCGCCGACACGATTTCGAAGCTGAAGACCCAACTGAAGCTAACATCCATGCCTGAATCAGCAACGATTACTGCCTACGAAGATTGGAAATTCCCAAATATTGCCGCGACCGATGACATTTACTTCGAAATGGCGAGCGGACCTCCAGGAAACTCAATTGTCTTGAACATGGCTTCGAACATGACGCAATACGTACTTGCAGCGGCAATTTGCCTTCCTGCACTTGTTGGCATTGTATTTCTGTTTAGGAAGTTCGAACGAGAACGAAAAGCACAACTGCCAAAATAAGCCTTTGCAACTCAAAAACCAAAAAAAGGAAATTTGGAGCGGGAAACGAGATTCGAACTCGCGACCCTCTCGTTGGCAACGAGATGCTCTACCACTGAGCTATTCCCGCTCGCGAGTCAATTTTATACCCTAAGAGAGTGCGGCTTTGTTCGGAATGGTTTGAGATGTCGCGCGAAAGTAGTAGTCTGATTTCCCCTCTCCTTGGAGCTTGCGAGAGGGAGAGGGGGCAGGGGGTGAGGGTTCCGGAAATTGCCAAGAATGTAGCCTAGGAGAAATCAACCCTCTATCCCCAACCCCTTTCTCCCTTTTCGTCGAGACCGAGAGTTTGGGAAAAGGGAGAAAGGGGCTTTCGAAAGGTTCGCCGACACTCAGTCGGCAGTACAAAGGTATCTTTAGCAAGTTGGCGAAGATTGCTAACTGCAGAAGGAGAACAAGCCATGGCAACCATCATCCGAACTTCACTATTTCTCGTCTCACTATTTCTCTTGAGCTTGCCATTTGCTCATTCAGATTCCTCTTCAACCCAATACGGTAAGCCCAAGTACTTAGTAGGCTTGCAGCTTTACACCGTCCGCGATGACTGTGCCAAGGATTTTCCAGGCACGATCAAGAAGGTTGCGCAACTCGGATTTACTGGCGTTGAATTCGCTGGATATTACGGCAGAACAGCGCAAGAAGTGCGTCAAATGTTGGACGAAAATAAGCTGAAATGCTATGGAACGCACATCGGGCTGGATGCCCTGATGCCCGAGAACTTTGAAAAGACCGTAGAGTTCAACAAGGTAATCGGGAACAGCTTTCTCATTGTCGCTTCGCTGCCTCATGAAAGAATGAGCACCCGGGCAGCAATCTTTGAAACGGCGAAAGTGTTCAATGAAATCTCGCAAAAGCTGCTCAAACACAAGATGCTGCTTGGATTCCACAATCATGCCGCCGAATTCAGAACGGTCGAAGGCGAGCTGATTTTTGATACATTTTTCAAAAACACGGATAAACGCGTTGCAATCCAATTTGACACCGGGAATGCCATGTCAGCCGGTTATCAACCCACTCCCTTTATGGAAAAGTATCCAAAGCGGGTTCTTTCGAGCCATGTGAAGGAGTTTTCAGCAACGAATCCAAACGCGATGCTCGGCGAAGGCGATGTGAATTGGAAAGATGTGGTCAAGTTCTTCAAGAGCAAAAACCGGCCCAAGTGGTTCATCATCGAGCACGAAAACTATCCGTTCCCTCCGATGGAATGCGCTGAAAAGTGTCTGCGAAACTTTGAGAAGTTGATGGCTGCGAAGTAGGGCGGGCTGAGATGGGGTTGAGCTTGGGGTAAGTTAGCAAACAGTCCGAAAAAGTATGGTGTTTTGCGCATGGCAACTACGAGAGAATTAAACGACTCATTCATTCGGCTGGCACAACGTGCCGAACTAAATTCTCGCGAGAATCTAGTAACTACATTTGTCGATAACGGCACCCTTGAGCCTGTACTGACATCGAGAAACCATACCATTCTCTATGGCCGACGTGGAACTGGCAAGACTCACGCATTGACTTTTTTGTCACAGACAGTTCGTTCTCGTGGGGATGTAGCAATATCTATCGATTTAAGGACAATAGACTCAAGTGGATCGCTTTACAGCGACCCGAGCCTCTCTTTAAGTGAACGAGCGTTGGGCTTAATATCTGATGTCATTTCAGAGATAAGCAAAGAATTGACGCGTGAAGCTGTATTTCTATCTGACTCTGTTGGTCTAGACCTCGGATCAATTGGTGTTCATATTGACAGTCTTGCGGCGAGTGTTCGAGACGTACGAATTTCAGGCGAGGTGAGAGCCTCAAAAGCAGTTGAGCGAATGGACTCGAACTCATCTAAGGTGCAAGGTGAAGCATCACTATCAAAAGATGGCCCAAAGCTTTCAGTTGGTGGAATGTTGGAAGATGGGAGTGTAGTTAAGGAAACCGTGAACGAAGAAAGGTCTGGCCTGCCCATTCTTCATATAGAATTTGGAAATGTAGCAGGAAGTTTGCGCTCAATAATAGACTCACTCGGTAGCAGGACGGTGTGGCTCATCATTGATGAGTGGAGCGCTGTTCCCATGAATCTTCAACCTTATTTGGCCGATCTGTTACGAAGGACATGCCTGGCAGTACCAAATTGCATCGTCAAGATCGCGGCAATCGAACATCGATCTAGGATATTTGTCTCAAAGGAAGAAGGTGGCTATATTGGTCTAGAGCCTGGTGCCGACATTTCAATTGCGGTTTCGCTGGATGACTTTCTGGTTTTCGACAATGACCAAGATCGATCCCGAGTCTTCTTTCAGAACTTGATCTATAAACACATCATTAGTGACCTCAAAGACAAGCGAGTTTCTGACGTTCCTGCATCTTCTGATCAACTCATCAGCCAGGCGTATACCAATTCACAGGTATTCGATGAGGTTGTGAGGGCGGCAGAGGGAGTTCCGCGTGACGCGTTTAACATCCTCGGCTTAGCTGCTCAACGATCTGGTGACGCAAAAATTCAAATGGAAACATTGAGGGAAGTCGCGAGGTCATGGTACGAGCGTGACAAAGAACAAGCCATTCGCGCTAATGAATCCTTGCAAAGGTTACTCGATTGGATTATCGGCGAGGTCATTGGAAGTCGTAAGGCGCGCGCTTTCCTGATAGAGGTCGGTGCCTCAAAGGATCCCATAGATCGGCTCTTTGATGCTCGAATCCTGCATATTTTGAAAAAAAACGTCTCTTCTGCGGAAGGCGGCGGTTTAAGGTACGACGTATATAAATTGGATTTTGGCTGTTATATACATTTGATGAAGGGCGCCTCGGCGCCCCAAGGTTTGCTACCTTTCGACGCTGACGAAAAGGAGACTACCGCTAAATTTATTGAAGTGCCGCCCGATGACTACCGCTCAATACGTAGGGCGATCCTTGACTTGGACGACTTTACTAAGGCTCAGCAAAAATTTGGTACTTAGGCATCTTTGTTCTAAAGCTTTGGTTGATGTCGGGTGACCGCAGCAGTTTCTGAATCATGTTTCGGGTGGTTACGATACGTGACCTGGATCGGTAGCCGATGGTGGCGACATAGAGCTTCCCAGGTTTGAAGACTAGCCTCCCGACTTCGAAGACTCGCCTCCCAGCTTTGAAGACTCGTCTTGCGACCTTGAAGAAGAGGTATGCAAGTGAAGTCGCAAGGCTCGTCTTCTATGTCGCAAGGGTCTTCTTCAAGGTCGGAAAGGTCCTCTTCAAGGTCGGGAAGCTCTTCCTCAAGGTCGGAAAGGTCTTCTTCAAGGTCGAGAAGCTCTTCCTTTAACCTGGGAAGCTTGTCCTCAACCCTGAGGAGTTCATCTTCAAAGCCAGATAGCTCGTCATTTGACTCTGAAGGAGTCTCAGAATTTAGCCCCATGTCAAAGACGTGGGGTGTGGAATCGCACGAAATACTGACCCTGGAGGGGTCGAAGATTTACCCTTATGGAAGCCATCTCAGATTCTGGCACCCTTCCAGGGTGCGGGGATGAATAGATGGATAATTTCCCAGGGTCGCCGGAGCGACCCTGGGCTAAATTCTGAAATCCCTTCGGGATTGAATGGTCGAACTCGAAGTGACGATTCATAATATCATTTGATCCCTTGAATTGAAGTAGCCCATAATCCAGTATGAATTCGCCCGAGGACCGACTGCTGACCGAGGATGAGCAGGCGCACATCAAACAATTGATGTCCGAACTCGATCAAAGACAACCGGGGGAGCCACTT
>JANNJE010000471.1:0-3523 GCA_031405735.1 Armatimonadota bacterium
CCAGGAAAAGCTGGTGTTGTTCTGTAGTTGACTTCCAGTACACCGTGACCTAACCGTCACGATCAACGGCACCAGGAGCGTCCCCTGGACGACTTGGATACGGCACTTTTCCTTTGTGAATAGAGAACCAGTTGATCCGATTGAGCCAGTAGGGATCGGGGGCGTCAATGTGGCTCCAATCTAGCTCCATCGTTTTTTGAATCCAAAAGGCTTCCTCGTCAGTGGGTTTTCGGGTTCTGCCTGGATTCGGTTCATCCAAAGGCACATTGTTCTTGGTCGGCACATAAAATTTCAGGTCGAGTCTGTCGGTAAAACAGGTGTCTATTGGCTTTGCTAGCAGATCGAATTTGTTCATTGGCTTTAAACCCAGCATCATTTCAATGGATTTGAGCATCGAAACAGTCGTGTACAGGTTTGAATCCACGAATTTTCGTTTTGTATACGGCGAAATCGCCATGTACGAGGTGCGATGCCCATCCACATGATCGGGGCCCGATTGCGCATCGTCTTCAATCACGAAAATACATGTGTCTTTCCATTGCGGAGATTTTGAGACTGCCTCAACGATACGCCCGAGTGCCAAATCATTGTCTGCCATCATCGCACGTGGAGTTGGATACGCGGGATTCAGCCCTTCACCATGGTCGCAAGGCAAGCTCATGACCATTAAGTTAGGGACTTTGTTGGCTCTGCTGAACTTTGAATACTCCTCGATAAAGATATCTGCTCGTTGCTGGTCGGATTGCCACAGCGGCCAATAGTGGTAGTTGGGATGCCCGTATTTCTGAACAGATTCCGTATCCCCAACCGCGATAGGTGTCAAGGTGTACTTCCCTTTCTTTCGCATCTCCCAGACTTCGAACCAGTCCTTTGGAGCCCTTGGCTTCCAATGATTCTTGTCCGCGTTCATGAATTCGCCATAGATACGAATGGTCTTCCCTGCCTTTAGGGCAGCATCCCATATCGTTCCAGAATTGCTGATCGCCATCGCATCTCTGCCATCGTCTGGATAGGTTCTGGAGTATCCGACATAGAATTTTTCGAGATAGTCGTTTGCAAAACCTTGTGTGCTCCAATTGTGCCCGTCTGCTGAATTTGTCCCGCTCACATATCCATTATCGAACAACGTAAACTGCTGCGCGATTTTCCTGTGGTTTGGCATCACTTTTTCGCCTAACGAGCACAGATTTGGATCACCGTTTCCCTGGGGCAAATCGCCAAAGATTTCGTCATAGGTTCGATTCTCTTTGATGATGTAGAGAACGTGCTTGATCGCACCGTTGTAGACCTTTAGCATTGGTCGGACGCCCGTTGGACCTTGGAGCCACGCATTGTTTCGCGCCACCAAAGCCGTTTCCTTGCCAATATCTCTATCCAAATTGATAACAGAAATAGTGCCAAGAAAGTCGTGAGCGTTCCCTCGCTTTCCGTCGTCGGTATTCGCAACAGACCCGCTTCCTTTTGAGTTCAAAACAAGCGCGCGATTTCCGCCCGGAAGCACGGAAACAGCAATTGGAAAATAGCCAGTTTGTCGCCAGCCTTGCACCTTTCCTGTAGTCAAATTTATCTCGCAAAGCGCGTTGTCTCCGCCATTGCAAACATAAAGCTTGTCCGCAAAGCCTGCCAAAGCGTTCGGCATACTGCCTATAACCTTTCGCCCTTTCCATGTCAGTCGAAATGTACGTCTAACTCTCGCTCTGGGAATGTCAATTTCGGTGATCGTATCGCTTAGCGCATTGGCCACGTATGCAAGCCGTCCCTCGACAAGAACTCCGCTCGGGTGCAACCCAACGGCCACAGTCTGTTCTCGTCTTGTTTTGATATCTACAACCGAGACGCATCCAGATTTCGCAGCATTTACCCGGTCGACAGATACATCTGTGTTGTCGCTCTTCATGGTTTTTTCACCAGATTTCGGCAGGTAGCCTCCCCAATTCGTGACAACTATTTTGGACTCGTCTTCGGAAAATCGAGCCTCGTACGGCATGGTTTGAACCGAAAACTCGTCAACGCGTTTTCCGGAGTTTAGGTCAACCCGAACAACTGAGTTGCGATTGATGCATGCCACCACTAGCCATCTTCCGTTTTGAGATATATCAAATCCGCCCGGAACAGGGTTTGCATCTTTTGCATCCAGTTTCAATTCAATTCTGTTTGTCGAAGCAAGTCTGTTGTTTTGAAAACTGAAAACTTGCAAATATCCTTTAGCTGTGCTCGCGATCAACTCTTTGCCATTTGGAGTCCACTGGAGGCCATGAAATCCAGCATCTGAACCAAGCGGCACTGGCGACGTGTTTGGCAGAATTCCATTTTCATCAATCAAGACAATTGAATTTTTGTGCATCACGGCTGCTATTCGAAGTCTCGGATGAAGTGACATATCGGCAAGACGCCCTTTGATTGCAATTTCGCCAGCGGGCACACGTTGACCTGATGAGACGATATAGGAGCCGTCTGACTGTCTACCTAAGGTAGGAGGGCGAAAAACCCATGCAGTTCCTGCTCCGATAAGCGCAAGCAAGGCGAAAACAATGTACTTCAGCCGATGGTTCATGAGCTAAAGAAGAGTGTATATCACTTTTCACAAGCAATGGCGAATGAAGCTGTTATGATTCGGTCAAATTTATGGCCGTCCCATTTTTTCCCAAAGCGTTTTCAACATAACAGCCTGTCCGCCGTGGTAGGCATCATGCTCGATTGTGTGCGCCACCATCCATCGAATTGTAAATTCCGTTCCAGTTCTAGGAGATGTGTACGTTCGAGAGTCATCTGTGACGCCAGCTAAAACATCAATTGTCTTCGCCCGAGTTTCCGTAAGATTGTCGAGGTACCAATCCAGCGGCTTCGAGGGTGGAGCTGGCCAAATGGCATCGTCAACGTTGGTCTCGTCCCACATCAGTAGCTTCTTGTCATCATCTGAAAATGGGATCCCTCCGCAACACTCATGAATCCACCACTTTTCGACACCTATGAGATGGAGCAGCTGGCCGCCAATTGAATATCCCATTGGAAACGGTTGCCAAACGATTCCCTCAATCGGAACCTCGCCCAACTCATCTCTCCATTCTCGGGTGGAATCTTCTAGCATGCTGGCAAAGCTCCCCATCAACGGGACTTTGCTAGTAAGTTCAGGAATGTCGTATCGGCTCATGTGAATTTGATTTTAGCTCGAGAAAGCTTCCCTTGGCTGGCGGAATCGAGAAGCAAGCCAGACGCCCATCACGATAACGCCAAACCCTAAAAACTGTATTGGCAGAAGGGTCTTGCCGATGACAGCCCATTCAAGCAATGCAGCAATTGGAGGAACGAAATATTGATACAACATAGCTCCCGCGGCTCCAACTTGCTTCACTCCAGCATAAAATCCAATGAAACCAACCACACCAGCCAAAACGGTGACATGAAAGAGCATGATCCACGCCGTAGGCGATATGGTTGCCCAAGGAGTGTTGATAGTCGCAGATAGTCCGTAAGGCAGCAGTATTAGTAAGGAAGCAGGTGCGGACACTGCGAGCATCCGAAT
>JANNJE010000472.1:0-1766 GCA_031405735.1 Armatimonadota bacterium
GTCGCAAGCACGGGCGCCAACCGCTCTGGGACGATGGCACTGGCAAAGCTTAATGCCCATGGAGGCAATTCGTGCGTCGCCGAATTGGTGGCAACCAATCGCCAGCCGTTCTTCATGCCTAGCGTACATGGACAATCATTGACCGCCGATCTTGAAGGGCGATTTTGCTACCTTCAGCCCGGAGCGATCTCTGTTTGGCCCTTGATTACCGGCGGAAATCTGCTCGGCGTACTGGAAATCTTAGGGCGCGACGGCGACGAACGATTTGAAGAGCACCTTGAACTCTTTCAGACAGTTGCAGAACATTTGGCTCTTGCCATTCACAGTGCGGCGATGTTCGAAACTTTTGAGCAGCTTGCAAGCCACGACCCGCTAACCGGAATGTCGAATCACCGCGCACTTCACGAATTCCTCAATTTGCGCGTTGCCGAATCCGCTCGAACTCATGCTGAAATCGGCGTAATCATGATTGACGTTGACCACTTTCGAAGCTTTAACGAAGAAGAGGGACATGATGCGGGCGATCAAGTCTTGCGCATTGTTGCAGATACCATCAAGTCCATTGTTCGTCCTTATGACCTTGCCGCCCGGTACGGCGGGGAAGAGTTCACGGTCATCCTCCCCGGAAGTGGCAAAGATTCAACCGAAACTATTGCTGAACGAATGAGAATGAAGATCGAAGCAGCCCCCTTTGAAACTCGAACCGGAAGGCAAAGGCATGTCACGGTTTCTATCGGCTTCGCAGTCTTTCCGCATACCGCTAGCGATGCTGGCTCTATATTGCGAGCTGCGGATGGCGCGCTGTTTGAAGCCAAACGCTCGGGCAGGAATCGCGTGGTGTTCCATAAGGGAAGATTCGAAGATAAGCACGAAGGCGAAACTCTTTCCCTTGATGCGATTTGGGTTTGGATGCCAGCCAAACATCGCGGGCCGATGCGCGAGAAATTGGATACTGCAGAGCCGCATATTCAGATGCTGGGCAAAGCTCTTCGGCTTTCAAAAAACCAGGTGCAGATTCTGAGGGCGCTTTGCATTGTCGAAGAACCCTATCGAGACGCGAAATTTGAGAGCAATCGCTCCTTGCTTGCAAAGCTTGAGAAGTTGCAAGAATTCCGAGTGCTGGAACCATCGCTTTTGGCGCTTGGCGAGCGATTCGATGGCGAAGGAGCCCAAAAGCTCATCGGCAGCCGAATTCCGCTTTTGACCAGAATTCTGGACGCCCTATTTGCATTCTTGAGCGATGGCGGCAAGAGCTTTGTTTCTGATCCAGGGCGCTTCGATCCTGAGATTGTGGAGCTTGTTGCGCATTTGGAAGATGCGGCTTAGTCAATTGGAAGATGTTGCGAAGTTATAGCCCCCTCTCCCTGGAACGAAGTGAGAGGGAGAGGGGGTAGGGGGTGAGGGTTCGTACGCAAATCTCAATCCTAAACCCGTCCAAGCAAGTCCTGAAAAATTTCAATGACTTCATATAGTCCTGAGAAACTGCCCTGAACCCGTCCCAGTAATTCCTGGAGCCATGCCAGTCAACCGTCCAACGCTTCAAAACATTACTGGATTCGTTGGAAACTCGCCTGGAGTCTCTCCAGGCTTTCCTGGACGATCTCAGCCATTCCTGAACTCACTCCAGTAATTCCTGGAACCATTCCAGGAATTACTGGAAGCCATCCAGGAGTTGCTGGAATGAGTTCAGTCAAGCCTGGAACCGCTCAGCCCGCCCTGGAATGAGTCCAGGAATTACTGGAACCGCTCAAAACTTTGCTGGAAAC
>JANNJE010000473.1:0-6128 GCA_031405735.1 Armatimonadota bacterium
AGAATGCCAATGGGCGATGGGTATTAGGGACTATTGGGCGAAAAAGTTCACGGTTTGGTAACGGCATCAATCGAATCTGAAGTAGAATAAGTAGAGGGCAAATGAGACTGCGAAGAACTACTGCCATGTTGGCTATGTTCGCCGCGCTTAGTGCGGCTTATGCCCAGTTGCCTCTTAACCCGGGTTCGTCAGGTTCAAATAACTCTTCTGGAGAACTTGGCGGTACTGCAACCATTGATCTGATTATTCTCCGCGAAGGCATGTTAGGTGTCCCATTGCGTTACGGCGGAGTCCTTCCAGGCACCGAAAGGGTGGAGTTTAACGGACGCACTTTGCAACGTGGAGTTGAATATCAAATTGATGCCGATTCAGGGGTTGTTTATCTCATGCGCAGCTTTAAAGCTGGAGATTCCCTTCGAGTTGGCTACCGCTACAATGCCGAAAGGGCTCTAAGGGCCGCACAGCAAAATCAGTTTTCTGGTGTCGCCCCATTTAGGTTCGAAATTGCCCCGGGTTCGCGGCTTTTGGTCGGATTTGGAATGACGGAACGACAAGCGGACGGCAACGTAGTTCAAACGAATATCTACGGTTGGAACAACCGGCTTAAATTTGGCTCGACTTCGATGAACGGTCTGTTCCTCTTAGGAAATCGCCAAAAAGTTGAATCCGGTTCGGATTATGAGTTTCGAGCTCGACAAGAAACGAAAGACTTAGGAAAATCTCATTTTGCACTCCAAAACATGGCAGTCGCGTTGGGCGGCGGCGGCGAACTCGAACTGAATTACCAAGACATCAGCCAAAACTTTGCCGGATTTGGTGCCGCTACGGACGCTGGTTTTGAAGCTTCTCAGATTCAACAGCTTCAAAAAGAACGCGGATTAAAAAGATTCGCACTAGGCTTGAAACAAGCGGACCTAGGTGGAGTCAAGCTTTCTGGAAACTTCCGGACAGTTGAAGATAATGGCGAGGATATCTCGTGGCAATCGCTCGGAATCAGCTCTGGCGGATTAGCTTTGAATTGGAAGTCGCAAAAAGTTGGAGACAGTTTCCGAAGATTCCAGGACTTAGCAGAAGGTGATCGAGAACAGCTTCGCAAAGAAGTCGGCATGGAGCGCGAAACTCTCGCTGGCTCGTTCGCTCAAAAGGCTGGAAAACTTTCGTTCAGCACGAATCAGATCACCGATCCGAATTCAGCAAAGATTGACCGAAGAGAGCTGAATTTCGATTCGGACAAGTTCAAATTCTCTTACGGAGACCAAGAAGTCGAACAAGGCTTTGCACGCATGGGAGCGCTGAAGGGTGACGAGCAAGCACTTTGGGGGCGAGAAGTCGGGATGAGCCGACAATGGTTCGGCCTACAAACTTCGCTTTTTGGGGCCAGCCATCCACTCACGTTTTCACAAAATATCCTGTCATCTACCAATGGCGAGTACTTTGCCTCGAATTGGAAGTACCAAGGTAGTGGATGGAGCCTTGAACAAGTAAACCGTTCGGCATCTGATGGCTTTTCAAGCTATCAAGCAATGCAGGATGGCGAGCGAAACGAGCACATAAACTCGATTGGACGGATGTATGAACCAAATGGCGTTCCCCTCAGAGGAGAAGAAGCCCAGTGGTTCCAACGATCTTCAGGCATTGATCGTGGTCTAACTAGATTCAATGCACAGCTTTTCAAGGATATGAAGCTCATTGTTGACCATCTTCAGCTATTAGGCAGAACTGACGGTGCAACGGTTGATACTTTTGGCCTTGAAGGCAAAAAATTTAAGATTAATTTTCGGCGCCAGGAAATGGGCGACCAATTTCAAGAGCTAACGCAGCTTCTGGAACTTGAGCGCAATCGGCTAGGAACAATTAGCGGTTTGGAACGCACCGATTTTAGTGTTAATGTTCAGCTGAGCCCGAGCCGGTCTTTCCTTTATTCCAATATGAAGGCTGATTCTCCTAATGGCGGAGCGTCCCGTGAACAATTGGCTTATGCCGATCCAAAATTGCAAATTACGATGAATTCGCGAGAGGTTGATCCCAATTTTGCCAATGTTGGCTCGATGATTGATCCTGAAAAAGAGTTCTTGGCGGCAATGCGCGGGTTTCAGCAAAGAGATCTCAAAGCCTCTTGGCAGATCAGTCCAAATCTGAAGTTTGATGCATACATTTTGGACTCTGGCAGTGAATCGTTGGACCAAACCCGATACATTCGAAACTATCAGCTCGCTTACAAGCCCGACAAATTTTCGAACATCGTTGCCCGCAGATTTGAAGAAAGAAACGACGATCCGATGAGTTTGCTGTTTGCAAATGCTACCGAGTTTCTGTCACTTAGCCGTGATTTTGGAAGATTCGGAAAGCTGAGCGTATTGATGGAAGACAAAGATTATGAGGGCCAGAATTCAGTCTTTGTAGATTCGGAAAAGCGATATTACGGCTACGAAGCCCGATTGAGCGCGACAACCAGCGTGAAAACTGAACAAACCACTACGACCTATGAATCGGGTTCAAAAGAAGCTATTTCCGCAAATACTGTTTCTACAGACCTTGGAAAGCATATGGGCGTAAGCGTCACGCAACTCGCAATTGACCGTGACGGTGGAGACCGCGACGAGAAGAAGCGCGGGTATGGCTTTTGGTTTGACATAGCAAACGGAATCCGGCTTGCTTACGGTTATGCCCAACACAAAGCTGGCGAAAACGCACTTGATACTCAAAATCAGAATTTGAACGTGACTGGCGGAACCGCAGGAAATGTGCAAGTCGGCAACGGCGGCTATACCGAAAATCAATGGGAAGGCGGCAGAACTCAGGCACTTGGGAACTGGAGCTTGGCTACAGTCAAACCGATGTCGTTTCTTGGCCTAACGGATCTAAAGCTTCAAGCAAGCATGGACACATCTGCGGACCGAGCAGTTTTTCTAAAGGAAAACCAGATGTTCTCAATGTCTGGCAAAATTTCAGGCAACGCGATCGGCTACGACTATCGAAGCCAAATCGCACCAAACGGATTGCGCGGTATTGATCGGTCTGTCTATTTCACGACTGACCAGGATCAGAAACGACCGATTCGGCTGAACATGAAGTACAAGCAGCGTAACCTCCCTACGGGCGACGAAGTGATTATCCGGGATTACAGCATCGTGGCCAAGCCAATGAAGAACTTCGAGCTTTCGCACCATCTAATTACAAATCCTGAAGTGGCAAGAGGCGATGTCATTCTTGGCTCGCTAACACAGGCCAGAAAGGAAAATCGCTGGAAGCTCGATTACAACAAGAGCGAAAGTTTGCAATTCGGCGGCGAATGGCGCGAGTTTAGCGATCAGGGACAGCCCCGAACTCGACTCGGCGGCGTAAATTTGACACTAAACAAGGGTAGCGGCTCTCCCTTAGGTTTGTTCTATGGTGTAGAAGAGTCAGATATTGGCGGTGTCCGCAAGCGAACCGATCGATACCATATTCGATTCGATCAAAGACCCGGCCCGCACCAGCAGTTCAGCTTCTTTATTGGCAATGTCAGCTACCTCAGAGGTATGACTGAAACCTTGAACAAGAACAACATGACGATTCAGCTTGATTTTCAGATCAAGTTTTAAGAGCGGGGATAGGGTCTGGGGTAAGGGGTGTTGAGACCTTCCAACCAATAACTAATAACTAATAACTAATAACTGACAGTCCCCTAATACATCTGCGCCAATTCAAGCTCAAAAATCAGAGTCGAAAACGGAGCAATCCCTTGCCTGCCGTTCTCGCCGTAAGCCAAGTTGTAAGGAACTGTTACTTTGCGCTTGCCGCCAACCCTCATTCCCTTCATTCCTTCAATAAAGCCTTTCACCATTGCACCAGGAAGGTACTTGAATTCAAGGGGCGCATCAAACGGTTTTTCACTATTAGGCTCTATTTTTCGAGACGAATCGAATTCGGTTCCGTTCAAATATGTCCCACGATAGTGAACGACGACCGACTTGCCTTCCACTAAGAGGTCCCCTTTGCCAACGTCTGTGTCTTCAATCTTCAGCTTATGCATTTCGCCCCTTTTCAAGACTTCATAAAGTTCCACTTCAAAGGTCAATGGGCTGTCCTTTGGTAAATCGCCAACTTCCAGTCCTCCGTATGCAAGTTGCGAAGGTAGAACGATTTTTCGTTTGCCGCCTTCCTTCATCCCGACTATGGCGTCATCCAGCGCAGCAAATGGCAAACGGACAAATCCTTCAAAACGAAATCTCCAACCCAGCTTTGTAGAAAAGGGTGCCTGGCCAAAAGTAGAGTCAAAAATCTGTCCGTTTAAGTACGTCACTTTGAGGCCGAGGCTAACCACGTCTCCTTTCGCTGCATCCAAACCCTTCCCAACAGTCAAGTCTTGTATGGTTGGTGATGGCACCTGAGCTAGGGCGACAATCGAAACTAAAGTGCACAGCAATGGCATAGTAGATATCAGACGGTTTTCAGCCCATGGAAATTCTCTCGAAACTTACGACGACATTCGTGGTAAACACATGGGAATGAAAATTGGAATTTTTACAGCACTTTTTGGAGACAAATCACTAGAAGAAACCCTCGACATTGCCGTAGCCGAAGGGATTCAAGCTGTCGAATTGGGTGCTGGAGCATATCCTGGAAGCAGCCATCTCAACGTTAGTCAATTGTTGGATGATGAAGCAGCACGAAAGAAACTAATGAACGAAATCACGAAGCGCGGATTGATGCTAAGCGCAATCAGCGTTCATGGAAATCCGATTCACCCACGACCTGAAATTGCAAAGGAGCACCACGAGGTGTTTCGCAACGCTGTTAAGCTTGCCAGTCTGCTTGGAATTCCCGTTGTTAATGGATTTTCTGGCTGTCCAGGCGACGGTCCAAATGCTGTCAACCCAAACTGGGTTACCTGCGCTTGGCCGGACGAATTTCGTGAAATTTTGGATTGGCAATGGTCGCAAGTCGTTGTTCCCTATTGGAAGGAACAAGCGACATTTTTGAAGCAGCACAATGTCAAATTTGCCATTGAAATGCATCCTGGTTTTGTCGTGTATTCCAATGACACATTATTGCGACTTCGGCGAGAAGTTGGCACCAACGGCGAATGGATTGGTGCCAATTTTGATCCATCCCACCTGTGGTGGCAAGGCATTGATCCCATTGCCGCGGTTCGCGAACTGGGGCAAGAGGGTGCCCTCTTTCATTGCCACGCCAAAGATGCACGCATTGATCCCTACAACTCTAGTCTCAACGGCAATTTGGACACAAAGTCATACGGCGACATCTTGAAACGGTCGTGGGTGTTCCGGTCTGTCGGCTACGGACATGACACCGGATGGTGGAAGGATTTCGTTTCAAACCTTCGGATGGTCGGTTATGACTATGTGTTGAGCATCGAGCACGAAGACGGGCTCATGTCGCCGATGGAAGGCCTGAGAAAGGCGGTTTCAGTATTGAAGGAAGCAGTGATTCAAGATTCTGCTGGCGAGATGTTTTGGGCGAAGGATTAGGTTGGAAATCTCGTAGCCCCTCCCTTTTTCGACGAAGGAGAAAGAGGGAGGGGTTGGGGAGGGAGTCATTATTCTGGTTCCCAAATACTAGTTTCGACACTTAAATTCCAATACGACTTTTTCTGGCTTATTGAACTCCTCACCCAGCCCTCTCCTCTTGTTCAGGCTCGTTCCTCGCGAACAAAAGGAGAGGGCTCATCCGCGCCTCCTCATTGTTCGCACCTCACAATAAGGAACGCGAATAGTCACGCCCCAATTACAGAATCAAGACCCATCTTGCGAAACTTGTTGTACCGGCCTGCTTTCAACTGATCGGGTGAGAGCTTTTCTAATTCTCCTAGGTGTCTTGAAATCGCCAAACTCAATATTTCTGCTGCCCCTGGTGGATCTCGATGCGCCCCGCCCTTTGGCTCAGGCAAAATTTCGTCAATAATCCCATATTCGAGTGCGGATGCGGCCGTCAGTTTCAGGGCTGCGGCTGCTTGAGCACCCATTTCTGGCTTGCGCCAAAGAATAGCCGCACAGCCCTCAGGCGGAATCACGCTATAGATCGCGTGTTCAAGCATCAGAACCCGATTTCCAATGCCAACCATTTTGTATCCGGCAAAGTCCCACGAAACCGTCCGTTTCAACTTGCCAAACTTCGCTTGCCAA
>JANNJE010000474.1:0-31757 GCA_031405735.1 Armatimonadota bacterium
CTTCCTTGATGGACTTAGAAAATGCAAATATGCAAGTTATAATTGAAGACTATGATACGGGTAATGACCAAAGAATCACGGATTTCACGACCCCATCGTTCACATAGGTCCGCATGTCGTTAGGAGTGGAAAGGCCCGTGACGAAAACAGTTCCTGCCTTTCCAGCTTGCTTGATCGCCTCTGCAGCCCCAGGAAATGCAACGGAACTGATTGCGAACACGCCCTTGAGGTTTGGATACGCTTTCATCAAGTCCTGTGTCGTCGAAAAAGCCAGTTTTTGGTCCTCGTTGGAAGGCTGAGTCGCGACAAGCTTAAGCCCAGGATATTTAGGAAGCCGAGCTTTCATAAATTTGATCCACTCGTTCTGGTTCGCAGCGGTCAGAGTTGCGGTGACTATTGCGACTTCGCCTGTGGCACTGTCTCCCCCTAAATCCTTTGCCATCGTATCCACTAGCGCGTTGGCAATCTCTTCGGGAGTCGCTTGATTCACCAAAAACTCGCGGTTGGCAGGGTCTGCATCTGCATCCCATGTGATTACTTTGATTCCGGCGTCTCTTGCCCTCTTCATTGCAGGACCTAGAACTGCGGGATCGTTGGGGGAAACGGCAATAACATCCACACCTTGCGCGATCCATTGGTCAATCAGCTTCACCGCTTCGGCGGCATCGCCACTAGTTGGGCCATCGTAGATCAGTTCCACGTTTCCCAGTTCGTTTGCCGCTTCGAATGCGCCTTCCGAACAGCTTGTGAAATACGGTACGCCTTTCTTTTTCGGCAGAAGGGCAACTGTGATTTCTTTTCCTGACCCGCTAGCCTGAGCATTCCCGGACGTCGCCGATGCGCCTTCATTTGAAGAGCAACCAGCTATGATAAGCGACAATGCAATGGCAATAATAGAGAACGACTTCATATCAATTCCCATTTTGCGCTAAAACTGGTTTTCGGCGGATGGCAATGAGTTGGTCGAATACCACAGTTAGAATCAGGAGCGACCCAATTACAATCAAATTCAGCTCGCTTTGCTTCCAATGCCAGCTTACAAACTCGCGAGTTTCGTGAATCAGAACAAGACCCAGTATTAGGCCGAGAACACGCCCCCTTCCTCCATGGATGCTGGCTCCACCCAATACAACGGCCGTAATGGCTTCAAGCTCCATCCCCATTCCGAGGTCGGCTTTGGCTGTATTGTTTCGAGCGATCAAGAGGATTGCTGCGATTCCGCAAGAAAGTCCAGAAAACGAGTAGAGCCAAAATTTCACTCGGTCAACTGGGATTTTGGAATATCGGCTCACGTTTTCTTCCATGCCGATGGCTACAATCCATCGGCCAAATCTCATTCGTCCTAATACGAAAAAAGCCCCAGCCGCGAGGACTGCAAAAGCAATAAATGGAATTGCACCAGTTGAAATCGCCAAAAACGATTCTGGATATCCCGAAAGCGGCCGTGCGAGGCTGATTCCTTCGGCAATTCCGCGAAACAGGGACATCGTTGCCAATGTCACTAGCAAGGGATGCACCCGCGTTCGAGAGACAAAAATGCCGTTTGTCGCTCCGGCAAGAATTCCAACAATAATCCCGCAAAGCGAACTCAAATAGATATTCATTCCGCGTTCAAACAGCAGTCCTGTAGCAACGGCGCATAGGGCGACCATTGCCCCGATTGACAAGTCAATTCCCGCCGTCATGATGATAAGTAGCATCGGAACGGCCACAATGGCAAGTTCCCAAGAGTGCCCGGCGAGCAGAGCCTGAGCACGAATAGTGGTGAATCTCGGCTCGACAAAGTAGGCAAAACCGAGCAACATTGCGATTGCTAAGGCGAGAGTCGCCTCGCGAGTCCATTTCATGCCGATTTTCCCTTCCGCCAAAAGTGATCGCCCAAAACCGCGAGCAGAATCAGCCCGCCTTGAATTGCCCTTTCCCAATAGATTGCCGATTCACCGAGTTTAAGAAATATGAGAACCGTCGAGATCATGCCGAGCAGAATTGCACCGAGTACCGTGCCAAAAACCGAGCCTTGTCCGCCGCGAATCGAAGTTCCGCCAACAATTACCGAAGCGATCACGGCCAATTCGAATCCTGAACCAAAGCCAGATTCAATCACCTGCAGTTGGGTCGCCCCAAAGAGCGCTGCGACTCCACAGGCCAGCCCAATCAGGGCAAATACACCAATGCGAATACGAGTTGACGGAACGCCGCGCAAAGCTGCAGCGTCTGGGTTGCTTCCAATGGCGAAAACGCGCAGTCCAAACGATGTCCGTTTAGTAATCCAGATTCCTGCAGAAACTGCTACCAAAGCGATCCAAATGGAGTAAGGCACGTTGAGAAATGCTCCTGTGCCGAACTGGCGAAGCCCATTTGGCAAATTTTCAATCCACTTTCCACCCATGAGCAATTCCGTCACTCCTTTTAGAATTGTCAGCATCCCTAATGTCACAATGATTGATGGAATCTTTGCCTTTGAAACAAGTATTCCGTTGAGTATTCCGCCGATTATCCCGGCTCCCAAGCACATTCCAACTCCAACGAAAATTGGCAATCTCATACGGTCCGTTGAGCAAGCAATTCCAAGGACGACGGCACAAAGTCCCATCAATGATCCTATTGAAATATCAATTTCGCGGGCGAGGATCACCAGCGTCATCATGGAGCCGACGATCAAAACAGGTGCAGTTTTGACCAGAATGTCGGATAAATTTGTCCAAGATAGAAACGAAGGATTTACGAGAGCGGCAATAGCACCGACCAGCAAAATTAAGGTCGCGACTACTGTTTCCTGTGAAATCCAGCTTCTCGAATTCGTATTGACGGCAACTTGAGAGGCACTTTCAATCGGTAGAGCAAGTTCCAAAATGGCTTCTTGGGTAGCTTCTGCGCCAGAAATTTCTCCTGAAATCGTTCCTTGGCGCATGACCAAAATTCGGTCCGCCAAAGACAGCACTTCGGGCATATCCGAAGAAATTACAAGCACCGCGCCGCCTGATTCTGCAAATTTATGAATCAGCTTGTGAATTTGCTCCTTGGCACCGACATCCACTCCTCGAGTGGGTTCGTCGAGGACTAGATTGTCTGGATCGGTTGCCAGCCATTTGGCGAGAAGCACTTTTTGCTGATTTCCGCCTGAAAGCGATGACACCAGGTTCATATCAGATTCAGTCTTGATAGAGAGGCTTTCAATCTGACTTTCAGATACAAGCTTTTCTAAATCCCTTTGAATCAGGGGCCGATCTTGGAGTGCCATTGCGATGTTCTCGCGAATGTTGAGCTGCGTATGCAGCCCTTCGTGTTGGCGGTCTTCTGGTACAAATGCGGCACCATTTGCGCCTAGAATCTCTCCGGAATCGAGCTTATCAAGTCCAAAAATCGCTCTCGCAACTTCCGACCTTCCTGCCCCTACGAGTCCAGTGAGTGCTACGATTTCGCCCTTGCGCAAATTGAAGCTGACGTCTTCATACGAGCCTGACTTGCAAAGGTTCGTTACTACCAATTCTGGTGCTCCGAACGTTTTTGTTTGCCGAATAGCAGAGTCAATCGTCCTTCCGACCATGAGCTTTATCAGCTCTTCGCGGTTCGTTTCACAAGTAATTTTTGTGGCAACTTTTCTTCCGTCACGAAGAACGGTCACTCGGTCTGAAAGCAAGAAAACCTCATCGAGCCGGTGCGTGACGTAAAGAACCGCGACGCCTCTCTCTCTCATCGAACGGATTGCGGCAAAAAGAGCTTCTGATTCTCTCGCCGAAAGCGATGACGTTGGTTCGTCTAGGATCAAAAGCCTACAATCGCTTGAAAGCGTACGAGCGATCGCAACTATTTGCCTTTGCGCGACGCTTCGATCCAAAAGTGGCCTGTCTACATCGAATTCTTCGCCTATGGATTTAAGAGAGCTAAGAGTCCTTTTTCGCATTTCATTGCGGTCAATCCAAATGCCACACGCCATGCTCGGCTCGCGCATGATCTCGTGGTTTTCGATTGCGCTTAAGTGTAGAAATGCGGCAGATTCCTGGTGAACCATCGAAATTCCGTTGGCTTCCGAATCCTTTACAGACCCAAATTTTAGCGGTTTGCCGTCAAGAAGTACAACTCCTGAATCGGGCACCACTGAACCGGCGAGGATTCGGTTAAGCGTGGATTTGCCAGCCCCGTTCTCACCGCATATCGCGTGAACTTCTCCAGCTCGAATCTCTAAGTCAATTTCGCATAGAGCGAGCGTCCCATCATAATGCTTCGAGACGCCGCGAAGCTCGATCATCGTGCAAGACTGCTCCGAAACGTGTATTCACCAGAGCCAACTTTTTCAATCGAACCACCAGGTACATGAATTTCAGCCGTAACGTTGGGCGGGATTACAACCCTCATTGTTAAGGCAGTGCCGTTCTTTCGCCATTCCGACACAATCGTTCCTCGCACAGACTCATATGACGATCTTAACCACTTCAAATTAGGGTCAATTTGTGGCGCAATTTTCACGGTTTTAAATCCAGGATCAAGGTTTGTTATTCCAGCAGGTTGAGCGAAAATCCAACCTACTACGGCTCCGAAAGCATAGTGGGCAAACGAATTCATTCCTGGGTCTTGGAATCCTTTGTCTGGTGTCCACCCATCCCATCGTTCCCAAATGCTAGTCGCTCCATTTTCAATCGTAAATCCCCACCTTGGGAAAGTCTTATTGTGAAGCAGACGGAATGCCACATCGTTTCTTCCGATTTTGCTGAGTACATGCATGATGTCGCGAGTGCCGACAAATCCGGTTGAAAGATGCCAGCCTTTGCTTTCTATTCGAGCCACGAGGTGCGATGCGGCTTTGGCAGCCATATCCTTTTCAAGCAGATCGAAACCAAGCGCGAGAACGTAAGCGCATTGAGAATCGCCGCTGACCTTGCCATCTGGCGTTGTATAGGCTCCCTGGAAGGCACGCCTGACCCTTCGGTAGAGCGTTTCATATTCCAAACCATCTTCAACCTTTCCAAGCGCATATGCGGCTTGCGAGAGGATTCGTGCGCTGCCAGCAAAATAGGCTTCATAAATCACTTCGTTTGGAGTCGGATCATTGATGTTGACCCAATCTCCAAAAGCGTGAAACTCTTTTGGCGGTAAGAGATCTGGCGTAGACCGCTTTCTGCAAAATTCGACAAAGCGTTTCATCGAGGGATAGTGCCTTTCGAGCAGTTGGCGGTCGCCATATACATCGTAAATCGTCCACGGGCATATCACGCCCGCATCCGCCCAAGCTGGGCCCCCATCTGATCCAGCCACTTTTACGGGGGCTACCATAGGGAACTGCCCGTCCTCTCGCTGACTGTCATCCAATGCGACGAGCCACTTTGTAAAGAACGGTTGAACATCGTTCAGGTAAGTTGCAGTGCGAATATATGCCTGAGCATCGCCCGTCCAACCTAGTCTTTCGTCTCTTTGCGGACAATCGGTGGGAATATCTATGAAGTTCATTGCTTGAGTCCACCAAGCATTCTTCACTAGCCGGTTGATCATCGGGTCGCTGGTTTCGATGGTGCCAGCATTTGGCGTGTCGCTGCTAACAGCTACGCCAACCACTTCATCTTTAGTTGGACGGCGCCCGAGTCCCGTCACTTCGACGTATTGGAAACCATGGAACGTGAAGCTTGGTGACCAAGTTTCTGTACCTTCACCACGGCAGATATAGGTGTCTGTAGCCTTCGCCCCACGAAGATTGACTGTGTAAATGTTGCCGTCGGGGCTTAATCGTTCGGCAAACCGCAAGACGATTTCTTGCCCCCTACGGCCTTTAAGTTTGAGGCGTGCAAAACCTGCAATGTTTTGTCCTAGATTGAGTACATAGACTCCAGGTTTGGGCTGCGTGATCGTCTTGGCTTGCAAAACGGCGATTTCTCTAACTGGTTGTCCTGGAAATGGTTCAATAGTGGTCTGAAAGTCGTTTCCGACATCAACTGGCTTCCAAAGAGTAAAAGTTCCGACTTTCACAAAATGAGCTGGTTTACGGAAATTAGGCTGATCCCATTCTTTCAATTCGTTAGTAGCATTGTAAGTCTCTCCCATCAGAAAGTCAGAGAATATTATCGGCCCGGTGCTGGCTTTCCAATCCTTCGAGGTTCCAATTGTTTCGGTAGTCCCATCTGCGTAATTCACTACTATCTGCGCTTTGGCTCTCAATTTCGTTCCGTAATGGTCGCGCCTTCCACCATAGCCAACATATCCTGAAAACCACCCGTCTCCGAGCACGATCCCTATGGCATTTTCGCCTTGCCAGAGTTGCTTGGTCACGTCGTAGCTGCAAGCATACGTGCGCTTGGCATAGTCGCTCCAGCCTGGCATGAAGTAGTCGCTGCCAACTTTTTGGCCGTTCAGGTGCATTTCGAAGATTCCAAGAGCTGTGCCGTGCAGGGTTGCGCTCTTGATTGGCTTGGAAAGTGTGAATTCATTTCTAAGCAGGCGAGGTGAAGGCAAGACTAGAGCTTGATTGATCCGGCCCCATGGATTTGCCCCGTAGGTTGCGACTTCCCTTGCTGCCCGAAAAGGGCCATCTTTGGTCGGAGCAGCAGTCCACTCGCTATTCGTACGAATAGCAATGGGGTCTGCGGTCGCATTTTCGATGTTCAATACTGCCAACAAGCCTGCGTCGCCGCCCGTATCTTCCACTTGCACTCGAATTTGGTTTTCTCCCCTAACCACACTTTTCGAAATGTCAATTTCCACTGGCTTTCGCCACGAATCAGTTTCTCTGCTGCTTCGGTGAACCTCTGCATTGTTCAACGTAACAACAAAGTGATCATCGGCTGTGATATTAAGCTTAGCCTTCAAAGGAACTCTGTCAACGGAAAAGACTTTTCGAAACTCAACAATCTTTACTCCAGAGGCACCCCATATCCATTTTGCGCCTTCAAAGGGATCGTTAGTCTTCAAAGCATTTCGAGGCTCATCAAATCCTATCCAGTCCGCCTTCCAGTCGCTCTCTTTAAGCAAGCCTATTCCAAATCTGGCAGGCGGACTCCACTGCGAGACATATCCATCTTGATCAACGATCTGAACTCTCCACCAGCAGCGCTCATTCGAACCCAGCGGTTTTCCTTTATACGTGACGCCGATGGTTTCGTCCGAGCGAATGACTCCACTATCCCACAGGTCGGCTTTTGTTTCGGAAAGAGATTTTGGATCAGTTGCGACCAGTATTCGGTAAGCCGTCTGACTCAAGTTCTGCCCTCCTGCCGTCGCGCCAACTTTCCAGCTAAGTTTTGGAAAAGCCGTCCCTATTCCAACAGGGTCTGTTAGAGATTCGCATCGAAGCTGAATCGGTTCGACGCTAGAACCCGACATAATCAGTACACCAAATAATGAAGCTAACATATCATTCAGCATTCTACTTGACGTTTTCCGTTGGAACATCAATGAACTTGACGATTCTTCCCTTGTGTTAAATCTGGAGTCAAAGTGAAGATACTTGTCGTTGCTCCTAGGTGGGTGGGAGACGCTGTGCTGAGCCAAAGCCTTTTGAAGTTGCTTCGAAAACGGCATCCGACAGCCACAATTGAAGCATTGGCATCGCCTTTAATTGCACCGTTATTTTCGTTTATGCCAGAAGTTGACTGTTGCTTAGAACTGTCAACATCGAGCGGCAAAGTTGACTTATTGCAGCGGATCAAAATGGCATTTCAAGTTCGAAAACGCCGCTATGATTGGGCAATTGTCATGCCGGGCTCGTTCAAATCAGCAATCGTGCCTTGGCTGGCTAGAGTACCCAGGCGCACAGGAACAACACATGAGTTTCGCACTTGGCTAATCAACGATCCTAAGGTCGCCGACATTGCCAAATTTCTTCTCTCGATTGACCGCGCCAGTTTGCTTGGCTTAGACAAAAACGAAGAACAGCCGCCAGGATTTTCAGAAAGGCCGAGTTTTGTTTGCGATGAGGACAAGGTCGCTCGAACCATCCAAGAATTTGGAATCGTTGCCGAATCACAGAAATTCATTGCCCTTGTGCCAGGTTCAGAAGGGGGCGAAGCAAAGCGCTGGCCGACCGAGCACTATGCTGAGGCCGCCAACCTGCTTTTGGCGGAGGGCTTTCAGGTTCTAATCATTGGTTCTTCAAAGGAAGTTGATATCGCTCAATCCATTCAACTTTCAACCCGGAACCAGTGCCTCGATTTATGTGGAAAAACGTCGCTTGAACAAGCCGTCCACATACTGAGTGTAGCAAGCAGCGTTGTTTGCAATGACTCTGGACTGATGCACGTAGCCGCTGCACTAAACAAACCCATTGTAGCGATTTATGGCCCGACCCATGCAGATCACACGCCACCGCTCTCGGACATGGCACAAGTCATCAGCCTCGGGCTTCCATGTTCGCCATGCTATGAAAGGAATTGCCCGCTTGGACATCATGATTGCATGAGACAAATTACTGCGGCAACTGTCGTCGAGCAAGTAAGGGCGACTCTTTAGCCCTAATGTTGAACCGAATACCAAATCCCAACGCAATAAAAAGCAGCCCCAAATGAACACTTGGGGCCGCTAAAGGTTCCTGGACTAGAGCCCGACTGTGAATCGGAACATGTCAATTTTGAAGAATGCCAATGAAACGGTTTCCGCCGAACCGCGATCCATCGTGAGCCGAGCCCTCATTTCTCTGGTCGTGGAGTTCACGAACCTCGAAACGGTTCCGCTAACGGTTACAGTTCTTGTTGTATCTGTTGTGCGAAGAAAGCTTGTATCAGCGACTTCCCATTGGCTGGTTGTCCAGTTCCAAAGTTCAACGGACTGGAATCGGCCATTGCGATCCCCAGCCGCCTCGATGTCGAGCTTCAATGTGCCAGGAGTCGTGATTGGCGCAAAGCCAGTCAAGGTTACTTGAGCCGGGAAACTCGAGGATGAGCCTGTCGTTTCGTTAACTCGATAGTACGAGTTATCCGACGTTGCAACGCTGCCCACGGTTCCGCCACCACTTGAACCAAGATTAATCGTGATTGTTGACGGCGAAATCTTTCCGTTTGGAGGGCTCATGACGCTTGCAGGGAAATCCGTTCCTGTTCCAGGTTTGAATAGTCCAACACTTGCCGCGTTTGCCATAGGTGCAACATTTGCAGTAAACGTGAAGTTGTAAAGACCTCCGTACTTCAAGCTGTTGGCATTTGGATTTACCGCAAAGGTTTGAGTTGACCAAACGATCTCGCCATTTGCATAAGAACTTGACCAGTCGTTGCCAGGAAGTATGTCTGTATCTCTGAACCCAACGTTTGTGACAGTCATGCCCGTCATCATCGGAATCTTGAGTTCTCGAATCTGCCGATCGCTCGTGTAATTGAACATGGAAAGTTCGTATTGCCAAAGCCCGCCGCCAAGTCGAATCGGATTGCAAGCAACATAAACCCACCCTTGATTGAGGCCGGATAGTTCAACTACGATTCTGCTTACTGTAGCCAAAACGTCACCGGCACCGACGTTTTTCGATGCATTTATCATCGAAACGTATTGTTCGATAGCCGCTTTATCTGGAATAAATGCGCCGTTGTCTGCACAAGCCCAAGAAGAACCGTTCCATGCAATGTTCGCGAGTCGAACTCCAATTTGGTTTGCCAAGTTGAGGTCCTGCTCGCAAAGATAAAACGATTGATACAAATACTGTCGAGATTCGCCACCAGGAATGATCAGGTCCGCATCTCGAACCTCAAGCCGGTTCTTATGGGCTGGGAGTGCTCCCGCTTGACCGCTAGTCAGTGAACGGGCGCCGTCTGGAGTTGCTCCGCCCGTTCCAACATCAAAGAATGAGCCAAATGCAGTCCAATGCCCTGTGAATGGATTCACTTCTGACCGTGGACCAAGATAATATCGGTCGCCATTGTTTCCGGTGCCGTATGTATCTGTAAGTCCAGGGCCTAGAAGAGTGCCCGTTCCGGGATTCTGGCCAACTCCACAATTTGAATTTGTAGTGTTAGTAGCAAAGAAACCATGTTTCAAATAGGCTGACCCAATCTGCTCAATCCTGCCAAGCCGAACTCGGAAAAGGTCTTGAACAATAACTGGATGCCTTTCGTTCATTGGAGAGAACCAGTCAATATTGGTTGATCCCTTATTACATGATGTGGTCAAAGTGGCCATACCGGTAATGCCGTTTGGATACGCGACGCCGTCTCTTCCCAATGATGCCAAACCACTCATATTGAATAGGTTTACGTCGGCGTTTACGTTATCTTCAAATCCACCGCCGCCGCCTTCGCCAATCTTAACTTCTTGGGTTGGTGCCACGTTTGCAAAAACCGTGAATCCACCTATCAGCAAACCTTCAGCTTCTGGCTTTCCGAGTGCCATTGCCGCTTCACGAGACAATTTCAAATCCGCCCATCCCATAGTCAAAATTCTGCGTTGAATATCGAAGAAGGTAATCGCGTGCTCCATGTCAAGCGAGGGAGCCAGTTCACCAACGAACCCGTCCCGAATGGCCAATGGTGAAGATTGAGTTGGTCCTATCGGCTTGACGCTCAAATTAAAGACAGGTACAGAAGTTTTTCCAGACTTAATCGAAAATCCGCCCTTAACTCGCACTTTGCCGTCCATGTAATAGCCAAAAACTTGATTTTCGGTCATCACTTTCAGGTCAGACGTGGAGTCAACTTTGAATCCGTAGCCGCCTTCCATTGGCCAGTTCCCAAAAGCTGTTGGGGTCAGATTTGTAATTTCAAGTCCGTAAGCGCGAACATTGTCGGGCCAAAATTGAACAATCGCCGTACCGCCGGTAACTTTCCAAGGTACATCTTGTGCCGACGCAACTATTGCGCTGCCTAATACACAAAGACCGATACCCGCCTTAAATAAGTGTTTAACCATTCAAAAAATACTCCTCAATGGGAAGTCAAACCTACCGCAAACTTCCCTATTGAAACGCCTTCGACTTCGCTCAGACACGCCTGAAACAATTGTCGAACGGAATTCCCTCTATATTGACACGAAAAAGACTCATTTAGAGCCGTTATTTTCACCAGTACGTCGGTTTTAGAAGCCCGGAAGGTTCGGAAAAGTTTTCCAAGTTTCACCAAGCCATTTGTCAGAATTGGCTTTGGCCCCGATTGCCGCATAAATTCCAGCAAGAGGATAAGCCAGTTTTGGATGGCTCCGAGCGCGAGAAGTAAGCTCGGAAATGGCCCTATTTTCCAATTTCAAGCCAACCACTACCGAAAGAAAATCTGAAACTAATGAGAGATTGTGCGGATCAAATTCGATCGCGATCAGGGCGTCTCGAAAGGCTTCCTCAGGTTTTCCCTTTGAAGCCAACAGTTGAGCCTTTGCTATCCAAGCAGCTCCAGATTCCCGCTTGAGCCGAATTGCCTGATCAAGTGAAGCAATGGCTTCATCGGCCCTTCCCATGGTTGCTCTTATTAGGCCGAGATTCAAATGTCCAACAGAATCTGTTGGGTTTTTCGAAACGTATAACTCTATCGCTTTGGCTCCTGATTCAAGTTCTCCAGATTGGGCCAACAGCATTCCCTGATTCAGTAAGTTCGAGAGGCGATCTGGGTCGGCGGAAACTGCGCGGTTGAACGCATCAAGCGCTTCCCTGTTTTTACCTAACCGCAACAACGACTCGGCGTATTCGGACCAGAGGGCTCCAAGGCCAGTTTTTGATTCGACCACAAGTCCAAATTCTCGTTGAGCCGTTTCAAAATCTCCCGCAATGTAGCTCAAATGTGCAAGCTGCAGCCTCGTGTTCGGACGATTTGAGTCCAACGTCAAAGCCTTTCGAAACTGTTTCTTTGCGGCTTCAAAATCACCGCGGAATTGAGCGGTTACGCCAAGTTTGTACTTCCACTCGGCGACAGGAAACAGAGCCATTGAGTCTGCCTTCAAAAAGCTTTCCTCCGCTGATTTTGCTAGGCTTGAGGCTTCAGTAGAGTTCGGATCCCTTTCCGATAGCGCAGTTGCAACCAATAACGCGCGAGTTCCTTCATGGGTGAAGTAGTTGACAATTCCGCTATGGACTGTGATTCCTGCGATTGCCAAGCCTAGCCCTATTCCGAAAATGCCTGTCTTCGTTAGACGACCCGTTCGTTTAAGCTGCCATCTTTGAACCCGCAAATCCTTCGAGTAAGCAAGTCTGCAAAACGACAAGAGCAAAAAGGCATTGATCGAAGAAAGCCCGACGCTCAGCAAGAACGGCACTGCGTCATATAGCCCGCGAAACGCGTAAAACGAACCAGCGAAGAAGGCAAAGAGCGCAATTTCTTCGGGCATAGTAACGTCGTAATGCCTTTCGGCTCGTACTTTAGCAGTCTTCTCCGGAATCGGCGAGCCAAAGCCGTAATACAAGGCACCTTTTGGACAAACGCTCACACAATCCATGCATTTCATGCACCCCGAATCGTGGACCATTTTGAAAACGGCAACTTCTTCATGAACCTTTATGTTCGAGGTGCATGCAGTCGTACAATGGCCGCACTGGTCGCAGTCGTCAGTCACCCGAATTCGCCCCGGCGCGACACGGTCCGCATGGTAGAAAATTCCGCCGTAAGGGCAAGCGTATGTGCAAAATCCCTTGTTTCCAAGCAATATGACGATCAAGAATCCGCAAACGGAAAGGGTTAATAAGGCAATCTGCCAGTTCGGAAACGTTGCCCAGAAGTTCTCGGTTTGAAAATGCGCCGCCCATGCCGGATTCCCGTTTCCAGCCAGAATTCGAACTAGCGAAGGATAGGCAAACATGTAAAAGGCCGCAAACACAGGAATCCATACGAGCAACCTGGAGCGAAGCGGCTTCGGGCGAATCCCGACCTTCTTCAGCATCCAGGAGCAAAGGTCTTGCAATGCCACGACATGGCATCCCCAACCGCAAAACCACCTTCCAAAGATCAATGTGCTCAGGATGGCAAGGGCGAAGAACACGAACCCGGCGTTCACATATCCAAGCTCGAGCGTCTGCATCGCCTCGCTGGGTTCAACGGGTGAAACCGTGCTGCCCGTCGCCTTCCAATGCCAAATGTGCAAAGCGACGAGCACATGAACCCCTATGAGCACCATCGCGCGCCACTTTCCCATCTTTGATGGGCGCGGCTTCGTTCCGGGCTGGATTACGTTGAGCTTCGCCATAGTGCGAGGTTGAGATTACTCCAAACCGGGATTTGAAGGAAAAATTAGTAGATTGGACGAAACATAACGTACAATGCAGGTACGGGACGTTTTGAAACGCTTGGCGCAAGACGGTTGGATTCTCGACAGGATGCGCGGCAGTCAGCGGCAATTCGTCCACCCGACCAAGCCAGGGTTGATTACTGTTGCTGGGCACGAGCGCGACGACGTTCACCCGAAAACACTAAATAGCATTTGGAAACAAGCAGGAATCGAAAGAGAATGACGCAATACGCAGTAGTTTTTGAAAAGGGAGAGCGCAATTGGTCGGCATTCGTCCCCGATCTTCCGGGTTGCGTGGCGACGGGAAGTTCTCGCGCAGAGCTTGAAGTGTCGATCCGTGAGGCAATCGAATTTCATATCGAAGGCTTGAAGTTGCACGGAGATCCAGTACCAGCACCAGTTTCTGAGGCTGGAAATATCAAGATTTCGGCGTAGGATTAGCCCCATCCTTAACTTGGAAAAATGGATTGTTGCCGATCCCGACTTCTGGAAAACGAAGATCGTTAGGGATGGAAGGTTATGTGTTCGTTGAGACCCTGAGACTGGAACTTCGCCGTAGCGGTCGCAAGAACCCAAAATTGTAAATTTCAAAAACTTGGATAGTTTCTTACGAATGCCATGCTATACTCGCGATACTAGCTGGAATTGCTAGAGGAGGAAGACATGAGTCTCCAACTTGATCAATCACTCATAGTCGTGAAATTGGCGCGCATATTTGCAACCACTGCGCTATTTCTTGGCACTATATCCGCAGCCGATGCACAGTGGACGGTAGTAAACCTGCACTTTGAATCTGCGTGGGGGTCAGGTGCTACCAGTGTAGATGCCGGCCAGCAAGCAGGCAGGGCCGATATGTCCGGTACTCATCCTATCCTTTGGACAGGTTCCGCCTCTACTTGGGTGGATTTGTTGCCGACAAACGCAACTAGCGGCTCAGTTTTTGGCACGAGTAACGGTCAGCAAGTTGGCAATGTTTATATGGGGATGGAGCTTGCCAGTCTTTGGACAGGCTCAGCAGCATCTTGGGTGAACCTGAATCCTCCGGGCGCTGTACGCTCTGTAGCTATGGACTGTAATGGTTCCGCGCAAGTCGGAGGCGTAAGTTTTGGAGGATTGGGGCACGCAGGAATTTGGAGTGGTACTGCCGCATCTTGGGTGAGTCTTCACCCCAGTGGTGCTTCTGGTTCCGGTGCTCGCGGGATGGATGATTTTCAACAGGTCGGAACTGCAAACGTTAGTGGTAATGCCCACGCAAGTTTGTGGAACGGTACGGCTGCTTCGTGGGTTGATTTACATCCTGTTGGCGCGACGTACTCCGATGCATTCGCAGTGCATAGCGGACAGCAAGTCGGTGAGACGTTTTTCGGCGGTGTTCATGTCGCCAGCCTCTGGAGGAACACGGCCGCTTCTTGGGTGAATCTGAATCCAACATCGTCAACATGGTCTGCTGCGTCAGGCGTTTATGGGTCAGAGCAAGTAGGATCTGCCAAATTTGGCAACTATTTCCATGCCGGATTGTGGCGCGGAACCGCTGCATCTTGGGTTGATTTGCATTCATTTTTGCCAGCTTATTTTTATTCTTCTCAAGCCAGTGGTATCACTCGCAGCGGGGGCTTCACATATATAGTTGGACATGGTCAGAACACAATGACGAATCGCTATGAAGCCTTAGTCTGGGTAAGACAAGACGAGTTCCAACCGACCTCATACAACGTCCATCAGGGCTTAAACTTCGGTGGAAACCTAGGGTCGCTCCTGAACTCGGACGACAACAAGGTCTACGTCCTTTGCGATGAATTCGATTCTGTTGGCGAAATCCAGTTCAACTCCACCCTTCCAGCAGGAACAGTGAGCCAGCTTAAATTCAAACACGAAGGCAGCGCATCAAGGAACGACCTGAGCCAGTTTGTACGGATGTTCAACTACTCGACGAACGCCTACACCAACGTCAGCATCCAAAACTCGACCATTGTAGATTCGGTCGTCGAAGGGACAATTACAACTGGAGCCGCGAGTTATGTTTCGGGTACCAGGGAAGTCAAATCCAGAGTTTTCTGGGTTCCCCAAGCGGATATTTCCAATGTTGACGGATGGACGCAAACGTGCGATCAGGCGATCTGGACGGTGAATTAAGAGGCACGTTGGCAGGTAGTTTACAGGTGGTCGGCAAGTTGTTGGCACGTTGTCCGTTATCGGTTGTCGGTTATTGGTTGTTATTTTTGGGCTATTAGTTATTGGTTATCGGAGATTGGTAGTTGTAATTGGCAATATGTCAACCACTTGCCAACCACATGACGACCACCTGCAAACAACTTGCCAACCACCTGCAAACGCGCCCCTCAGCAATACTGAAACTCAGGACACCCGAAAAGCAGACGAAACATTGAGGCATACATTTTGGCCGATGATTCAGGGCTGTTGAGGCTCACAGGGCCGCCGGCACGATCACAAGCTTGAGCCATAATCGTTAGCTGTTCGGCTGTGAGTTTGGCATCAAATACAGTTGCCAACGAATTCGCTATCTCTTGGCTCGTTGCTACGCTTCCATGCGCTTTTAGCCGCAAAGTGACTGCGTTGGCAAGGCCGAAGTCTTGCTTGGGAGCGCCTCCAAGCATCAACAGGTCGGCCATCTGGATTCGCTTTGTCATCGAATCCGTGGTGATCCAAGCTGATCCCCATTCCCAACCATCAACATCGGGAGGATACAACAAGAGCATTCCTTGTTGAAAGGCGAGTCCCGTTACGCCGCCTGTGGCTTCGCGAAGAGGTTGGGCGATCGCCTTCATCGGAGAAGGGCTTGGGCCGTGAAGCAATGCCAGAAATTGCGATACTCCAAGTTGCCGAACAATAGAAACTGTGTACTCAATAGGAGATTTCACTCGTTGACGAACGCACTTTTCGCTCCAAAATTCTGGAACTTTCGTCATTGCTCTCATAACTTCTTTGATGTTCTGCCCAGAATCCTGATAAGCCTTTGCAAGTCGTTCCACGATTGCAGGAGCAGGGTCAGGATAGGCAAAAAAGCTCCACAATTTCTTCGCCAAGTATCTTGCCGTTTCTGGGCGAGCAGCCAGCATCTCGACCACTTGCTCGCCAGTCCAATTCTTCGTTTGCCCCAAAACAGTTTTTGTCCCCTGGTCGTGCAGGTCATCGCTGTAGCAATAGGAAAGCATCGGCCTTCCAGTTTTGATGCAGTCTTTAGCGACCTCCTGAACTTTCTCGCCTCCTTGTTCAAAGAGCAGATATCGAATTCCCCAGCCGGTAAACGCGCGCGATGCCTCTTTGATGTCCTGCTCTGTGTAATTCCCAATTCCAAGAGTGAAGAGTTCTAAGAGCTCTCTGCCAAAGTTTTCGTTTGGACGTCCCTTCTCGTTTGAAATGGTGTCGAGCCATTGCATCATGGCAGGGTCCTTTGCCATTGCAAGCAGTAGCGTTTCGAACTTGCCTGCGCAGTTTTTTCGCAAGGCTTCCAGGTAACCCAGCATCGAAGGGCCCAATTCGACTTTCGTTGCACTTACAGCAAAATGATCATGCCAAAAGAGCGTCAGCTTTTCTTGGAGCGGCCGCTTGGTAAGCACCATTCGCAATCCCCACCAGCTCACAACTCGGAATGGGTCGAGATAGACCTCATCTTTGCCTTCTTCGAAGCAAAACTCCCATGGACTTATGGGAAAGCCCTCATCCACGTTCTCAAAATTGAGCAGACTTTCAATCGCTCCGTCAACGCCAAGCTTCAGATAAGAGTCAATTTCCTCTGGCGTCGCGCCAAATCCAAATCGGCGCAGGAGGTGCGCGATCTTCTCGCGATCATCCAGAAAGGACTTCATGGTAACAGTTTACGGGATATTCGCGATTTCGAAGAGATTTTGAACTTTAGTCCTAGTTATTCGTTGGTTGGCAAGTGGCATGCAAGTAGTCGGCAGGTCGCTGGCAAGTTGACTATTGTTAGCAATGTCGAGATCGGCAACATGCCGAACACCTGCTAGCCACGTGCTAGCTACATGAAAACGCGCCCCAAAAGCTATCTACCAATCAGTTCGCCGCGCTCATCATAGCGGTGCTGAGTTTCGATTCTTCGAACGGTTCCGCTTGTAGAATCCATTACGATGCTCTCCGTCAATGCCAAGCCGCGCTTGTACCGAACTCCCTTCAGGAGGTCGCCGCTAGTTATTCCCGTTGCGGCAAAAATGACGTTTCCTGAAGCTAAATCTTCTGTGTGAAGTACGCGGTCAATGTCTCCAGTCATCATCCTCTCTGCACGGGCGCGTTCGTCGTCGTTTCGGAACTTCAGGCGTGCCTGCATTTCCCCGCCGTTACACAGGACTGCGGCAGCTGTGATAACACCTTCTGGCGCTCCTCCGATACCAAAAAGGCCATCAAGCCCCGCATCTGGGTTAAGTGCGGCAATCGCCAGAGCCAAATCGCCGTCAGAAACTAGGTGCACTCGTGCGCCGGTTTCACGAATCTCGGCAATCATTGCATCGTGTCTTGGACGTTCCAATATCCCAATAATCAGTTCGTCAATATCTTTTCCAAGTGCCTTTGACATGAGCCGAAGATTGACCCGTGGCGGCAAAGTGATGTCAATCACACCGCGACATTCGGCACCAACCACGAGCTTATCCATGTACGTATCTGGCGCATGCATGAGAAAGCCTTCACCTTCGACGGCTGCAGCGAGAACTGATATTGCGTTCGGAGTTCCGTTCGCGCAAAGGTTGGTTCCTTCAAGTGGATCAACAGCGATTTGAATACCAGGGCCCTCTCCAGTTCCCACCTTTTCGCCAATAAAAAGCATAGGGGCTTCGTCGCGCTCGCCTTCGCCGATAACGATTGTGCCGTCCATGTGCATCGTATTCAGCATGGAGCGCATGCCTTCACATGCAGCTTGGTCTGCGTTGTTTCGGTCGCCCTTGCCAACCCAACGCGCCGACGCTAAAGCGGCGGATTCGGTGACTTTCATGAATTCGAGATCGCGATTACTGGGCATTTGAAATAATTGTACTTGACGGGAGGCTCGGGTACGTTAACAAGTAGTGGGCAGGTTGTTGGCAGGTGGTCGGCAAGTAGCTAGAGTTAAATTGACAGTTCAGTGGATTCATTCAAAGCGAGAATTCTTGAAAAGGCTAGAACAAACGAAACAAGTCGTATATCTAATTGCAGACAATCTGCCGACCACCTGCCAACGACCTGCAAACCACTTGGAGACCACTTGCAAACTACCTGCCAGCCACTTGACCTACTGCAAACTCACCCTAAACTTCTTCTTTTCCGCCCCTGGCGTTCCGAAAAATTGAACCTGATACACGAGGTCCTTCAAAACGGCGTCTGTGGGAACATCGAAGGTTAAAGCAAAGTCAACGGCTGCACCTGGCAGGAGCGTTGGCCCACGCGAAGGAACGTCAATCGAGAGTCCTGTTCTAGGTCCATGGGACCTCTCTGAGGTATCTGTCAACGCAGTCTCGGGACCAGAAGGGAGGTTTGCGGTTTGCGATTCCTTAGTACCGTTCTTGATTCGGCAAACGATCACGAACAAGTCCTTTTCCGCAGGAAATGGGGTGACTTCCTGTTTGTCGCCACTAAACTGGTTCACGTAGGCCTTCGTTCGAATCACTTTCACCACTTGGAACCGGGCAAATCCGTTGAAAAGCTGGTCCCCAACCTTTCCAGAAATCCCTTCGATCATATTTGCGCCGCCAGATTCCGAAATCTCGTATCCGCGAGCCGTTCTTTGTAACTTCCAACCCAATGCGGTTGCAACATCCTTCAGCGGAACGTAGGCAACGCCATTTCTCTCGATGACAGAACTTGAGGCAGGTTTGCCATTGATAAAGAGCCTTGCTGATTGAAGGCCGAAAACTAATGCCGTTCCACCGATCACTACGCCAATTCCAACCAACCAAAATTCGGATATTCATAACTTACAAGGACGAAAGATGCGAATGATTCCGTGCATCGTTTTCGACATTTTCGTCGGAAAGGCTCTTCTAGGTCGTGGCAGTCCTATTGCTTCGCACTTCAGTTGCCGATAAGGTAATATCTCGCCTCAACGTTGCCGCATAGCTCAGCGGTAGAGCAGCTGACTGTTAATCAGCGGGTCATAAGTTCGAATCTTATTGCGGCAGCCACTATTTGAACCTGAAAACGGCCTGATCTTTAGGATCAGGCCGTTCCTGTTTTTGGCGTTTTCTTTACGGAATCTGATTCCTATGATCGCCGTCATAGGCAAACGGTGCCTGATCATCCTAATCTAGTTTAGGAAACTGATCATGTACATCGTGCCAATTCTTTTTCAGCAATTTGACTTCACGCCATATCTCGATGTCCGATTTCGCGCAGAACGGCGGCTCAATCGCGACTTTTTCTCGCCAACAGACGACGACCGAAGCGACCTGTACTCACGCTATCGTCCTGGTGTGCAATGGAAATATGGCAAGAACTGGTCCGGCGACATACAGTATCAATACGCTGATGACAAGATTTACAAAACTGCTTCGACAACAAGCGATGAGTTCAGCGATCTCAATTTGGCGTTTGCGAAATACAAAAACAACAAGATCGAGGTGACGTTTGGCCGGCAGAAGATCAATATAGGTTCGGAACGGCTGATTGGAACTCTAGAGTGGGCAACGACCGGCCGATCATTTGATGGAATTCGTCTCAAATCGGGCCAATGGGATGCGTATGCCTTCAAAGTTGGCGTCGCGCGTCCTATGCCTGGCCGAACTCGAATTGTTGGAGCCACCTACTCTGGGAAAGCAGGCGCTACATCACTTATTTTCAAGAATGATGACCGTTCTTCCATTGATATTTTGACTCTGTCGCACCTTTGGCAAAAGCAGTGCGGAAAGTGGAGTTTTGATGTTGAGGGAGCTGTTCAAACAGGCTCAGTTGGTGCACGGGACCTAGAAGCGTGGGCCGGTCATGGAGCCGCAACTTACAGTTTCTCCAAGGCAACTCGCGGATATGTTGAGCTCAATGCAGCCAGCGGCGGCGGAAATTCAACTACGACTCGCACTTTCGACAATCTCCTTCCTACCAACCACAAATTCTATGGCTCAATGGACATGCAGTCGTGGCGCAACATGGAAGAAATCGCAGTTGGACTTGAGCATCAAATCAATCCAAAGTGGAGCGCAAAAACGAGTATTCGCAGTTTTTCGTTACGAGATGCCAGAGACGCTTGGTACGGGGCAGGCGGAGCACCTAATTCTGGACCAAGCGGCCCTTTTGTAGACCCAACTGGAGCTTCGGGACGCGATGTCGGCCGTGAATTCAACCTTGAGTTTGGATGCAAGCAAAGCCCAACACTCTCATTCTCTGCAGGAATTGGAACATTCTTTCCGGGCGATTTCATAAAAGCTCAAAACGGCGGCCAAGCCGACAGACAGTATTGGGGATATGTGATGGCTCAAGTGAGACTTTAAAAGGATGGTTGACTCTGAACTGAAACCGTCAGGCACTGATTACAATTCAATTGAAATGGTTCACATCACAGAAGCCGAGCCGGAGCTGAGAACGAAGTTTGAAGTGGCCCTTGCTCCAGAACTTCTTTCCACGAATTCTGGCACGATAGACATTCAACAGATTCCAAACAAAGAGCTTGTTCACACACTTTGCATTACTGTTCGCTCTAAGATAGCCAAAGCTGAGCTTGATGCATTGCCGAATCTCAAGTTGATAGCAACAGGTTCAGTAGGAATAGACCATGTTGATTTTGTAGAAACACGACGCAGAGGCATCACAGTCTGCAATGTGCCCGAATATGGTTCAGCAGTTGCTGAATTCAATATCGCACTGATACTAATGCTTTCTCGGAAACTGCATGTGGCGTATAGACAGACATCGCAACGCGACTTCACTTTGAATGGTTTGCTCGGGCGGAACATAGAAGGTCGAATTCTCGGGATTCTCGGCACTGGCAACATTGGGATGAACGTTGCCCGATTGGCAAATGCGCTTGGGATGACAGTGATTGCCGTTGATCCAAATCCACGTCGGCATGACTTTCTGCAATTTGTAAAACTGCCGGAACTGCTGGCGGCATCCGATCTTATTTCGATATGTTGTCCCTTAACTGAAAAGACAACTCACATGATCAGCCGAGAGCAATTCGGGCAAATGAAGCGAGGAGTGCTTATCGTCAACACTTCGCGTGGAGCCGTCCTGGATAAGCAGGCATTGCTTTGGGCGCTTGATGAAGGCATTGTAGAGGGTGCTGCACTTGATGTTTTGGAAGGCGAAGTTCTTCTCCCACCCAAGACGCCGAAGGTAAGTGCGGTCGGGAAACGGGGCCCCGAACAGGCTCTACCCATCGGCGATGACCTTACTTTGATGCATCATCCAAAAGTGATCGTTACCCCTCACATGGCGTATTACACGCAGGACTCGTTGGATCGTATTCGACAAGTCACAGTGGAAAATGTTAGGTCATTTCTTGCGGGTGAACCGCAAAATGTCTGTTGATTTGTCGTTCTTAAAGCGTTTCTTGAACCCAACATGACCTTGGTCATAGTGAAAACCACTCCATGGTTGTCATCATAAGAAAATGAGTGAAAGAGCAACATCAAATCGAGTCCTGTTCATGAATACTCTGGCTTTCACGGTCTGCTTTGCAGTCTGGACGATGTACGGAGTCTTAATCACATTCTTGGTTGACAATCGCTACCTGATCGCCGACAAAGCACAGCTTGGCTGGCTTATAGGAATTCCGATTCTGACGGGTTCTATTGTCCGTCTCCCGGTTGGATTGATGACGGACCGATATGGAGGAAAGCCTGTCTATCTTTCCGTAATGGTGTTTGCTGCTCTATCCCTCTTTGTTACGAGCCAGGTTTCGACTTTTGCCGGATTCATAGTTGGGGGCCTGCTGTTTGGGGTAAGCGGCTCTGCATTTGCCGTTGGAATTGCCTACTCTTCTATGTTCTTTCCCAAAGAAAGGCAAGGTACTGCCCTAGGAATTTTTGGTATGGGAAATGCTGGAGCGGCAGTAACAACACTAGCTGCACCGACCATGCTGAAAAACTTCACGAACGGCGGCGAGAACATAGAAGGCTGGCGAATGCTTCCGATCGTTTACGGAATCGCTCTCCTCGTGATGACGGCACTCTTCGCGATATTCACAGTCAATCGAAAAGTAGATGAAGCTGGGCAAAAGACGATCGGACAGATGCTAACTCCTCTCGGCGATGTGCGAGTTTGGCGATTTGGCCTTTACTATTTCTTGGTGTTCGGCGCTTTCGTGGCGCTTGCACAATGGCTGGTGCCCTACTACCTAAATGTCTATGGAATGAGCCTGGCCATGGCTGGTTTGCTGGCTTCTGTATTTTCGCTGCCGTCAGGTGTGATTCGCGCATTGGGCGGTTGGGCGAGCGACAAGTTTGGTGCTCGCTCGACGATGTACTGGGTGCTTACTTCATGCGCGTTGTTCTTCTTGCTTCTTGTAGCACCACGAATGGATATTCGCTCGCCAGGCGAAGGAATCATGGCGGATCGGGCTGGGAAAGTCGCTTCGGTGGAGGGAAATAAAGTCGTCGTCGATTCCTCGCTTGTTAAGCAAGAGACCGTAAAAGTCGCGGATTTCAAAACTTACAAACTGAAAACCGAAACTGCCCTAGACCCTGCCATGCTCGAAGAAGGCACGCTTGTTTGGCCGACCTTTCGTTCCTGGCAAGAGCCAGCAGTCCGACCCGGCCAGGTTATCAAGAAGAAAGAACTACTCGCTCGTGGAGTCACGCACGTTTACTTTCAGGCCAATGTCTGGGTATTTACAGGATTAGTCTTCATTGCCGGAATCATGATGGGAATCGGTAAAGCGGCAGTTTACAAACACATCCCCGAATACTTTCCGAAAGACGTTGGCGTAGTTGGCGGAATTGTGGGCGTCATCGGCGGCCTTGGCGGATTCTTCTGCCCGATCCTGTTCGGCTACCTTTTGAAGCTGACGGGACTTTGGACGTCGTGCTGGTTGTTCCTTGGACTGTTGAGCATTGGGTGCCTCGTTTGGATGCACTTAGTGATATTGAGAATGACAAAAGACATGACTCCAGAGAAGTGAATTTTGGGCACAATGCTTGAATGTTTGAACCGTTTGACCGGGTAGTCTGACTACAAGAATGGAACGACCTGGGCGAGCCCAATCAATCTCAATAGGTACTGCGCTTTGTACAGCTTTCCTAATCTTGGCTGGCATCTATTTTGGTTCGGGCGCCCTAACTCGATTCGATACGCCATTGGCTGCTTATGCCGCTGCTACGGTCTTCGCCGGATTTGCGATTGCTTACCGATACACGATGTGGATTCAACGTCCTCCTACATGGCACTATTTCAAAGCGGGTTGGAGACTCTTTCTTCGACCTAAGTATCTTTTGCCAAATATGTTCAAGCTCGCTGGGCTACTTTGGAACCAGATCGTTGCTCAAAGATTTATTGAACGAAGGAGCAGACAACGATGGGCAGCGCACATGTGTTTAGCTTGGGGATGCCTGATTGCCTTTGCCATAACTTTTCCGCTGAGCTGGGGTTGGGTGCAATTTGGCATAGCCGAAAACGGGCGCGACTACGTGGTTGAGTTCATGGGGATTCCGCAAATCGCATTCCCGCCAGATGGTGTGCTGGCGTTTTTCATGTTCAATGGACTTAACATTAGTGCGGTAATGGTTCTCACCGGTGTGGCACTTGCAATGCACAGAAGGCTTTTCGATCGTGGATCTCAGGCCGTTCAAACTCTTGCGAATGACCTCATTCCCTTGTTTCTGCTTTTCGCGGTGTCTGTCACGGGACTAATGATAACGGCAAGTTACAAGCTGATGGGAGGAGAGAACTATTCGTTTCTTTCGCTATTGCACGCATTCACGGTTGTGATTTTGCTACTTTGGCTTCCCTTTGGCAAGCTTTTCCACGTCATCCAGCGGCCAGCTCAATTGGGTGTTGCCTACTATAAGGAAGAAGGAGCAAGGACAGAGCAAGCGCACTGCGTACGAACCGGGGAGGGGTATATGAGCAAGATGCATCACGACGACCTTGTGCTTGTTATGCGTCAGTTAGGAATAGACTTTGGGGAGCATCAAGACCTATCGCCAGCAGCAAAGCGGAACCTAATCGCTTTGAACCAAGCTGCACTTATCGAAGGCCAGCCTTTTGTGGGCTGATTGAGGCTCATAACACAATCCCTCAGATAAAGTCGCAACTGTAACTACCCCTTGCGCATTCGGGTGATGCCTCGCAGCATCCAAAAATTTACGCCGAACAAGGCGATGCTTGCGATCGCAGCAGGTAGAGCCATCTCGGAACGGCCCCCGATTAGGCCCTCCAACACGCTCACGAAGAGCCAGAGCTGCAGGAGGATCAACACTAGGTTGAACAGCAAAAGGGCAACGATGACCGTTCCACGCTGACGTCGGATTAAGTCGTTAGGTCTCATTCGGTATCCTCACTTCGCTTAACGCCAACTGCCCACAATTCTCCACCTCGATCTTCGATCAGAATTTGAGGCAAAGGATGCGGAGGTGGTCCCTGCAAAACTTTGCCATCTTTAACGGAAAATGCCCCGTTGTGGCAAGGGCAGTACAATCTGTCCTTTTCAGGCTGGTAGTCAACTGGACAGGAGAGATGCGTGCACCTGCGGGAGAAAGCCGACACCGTACCATCCGACTGGCGCACCAGAATACATAGGTCGCTCTTTCTGGGATATGTAAAAGCAAGTGAAGTGCCAGGACTAATATCCTCTAGCCTCGCAATATGCATCGGCTCGAAGTGTCGCTCGTCACGACTCATTTGCGACCATGCAACAAGGCCAAGTGACCCGGCCGTGAGCCCTCCGCTTGCCAAGGTCATGAACTTGAAAAACTCTCTGCGGGAAACAAAACTATCCTCCTCCCAATCTATTGGAAAGTCATCGAGTAACTTCTCGTCCATCATGACAACCTCGAAACTTGCAAAAGGTCGCTTTTTCGGATCAATGCATCCTGTCTTACGTCCAATTTCGTAGTTCCCGCTGGCATCATAAGGTTCACCTTAGTCTTGATCGTCCGACCGCTAAAAACGAATTCATTGATCGGCGTTCCACTGCGTTGAGCCGCCATCTCTTCAGGTGTGCAATACATGAGTGCTTGCGAGGGGCAAACGGTAGCGCACATCGGCTTTTTACCCACAGACGTGCGGTCGTAACACATATCGCATTTCATCATCTGGTCAATCTCAACGTCGTACTTTGGTACTCCGAACGGGCAAGCGTAAACGCAGTTTGTGCATCCGATGCAACGAGGCTTCAGCGACGTCTGGACGACACCGTCGGGCGTACGCTTTATTGCGTCGGCTGGGCAGACCATCGCGCATGCAGGTTCTTCACAATGCATGCAGATTACCGGCGTGGTTTGAACGCTTTCACCCCGCTGGATGGTCTCGAGATGAATCATCGAGACTCCGGCATGAGTGTCGCATTCTGCACAGGCGGCCACACAGGCGTTGCAACCAATACACCTGCTCGGGTCAATGTAAAACTGCCTCTCGCTCAAGCGCTTGTACCTCCAACAGGTGGGCGTACCATGTTTGGCATCAACCCCCTTCGACGCTTATGGATGTTAACATAAGTTAACTCTCCCTGCGATGCATGAATGCTGCGATGGCAGCCCTTTGGAAGCACGACTATTGACCCAACACAAAGGGTAGTTGACTGGCCGTCAACTGTGATTTCGCCCTCTCCGCCAATAACAACCATGATGACGTCCACTTCATCGTTCTGATGAGTTCCGACACCCGAACCATCGGTCCATCGCACCAATGTGGCATTCAAGTCTTCCGTTTCGGTACCCCAAAGAGCACCGTCTGCGCCATCCATGCTTAACGCTTCAACTGCGATCATGCAATGGCCCCCTGATCAGCAGATGAACTGATTCGGACAACCGACTTTTTGTATTCAGGAATCTTGCTCAGCGGGTCAAGGGCGCGGTTCGTGAGGTTGTTCGCAGACCGTTTGCCGGGCCAATGGTAAGGGATGAAGATGGTGTCGGGGCGTATCGTAGAAACCACTTTTGCGCGAAGTACAACCTCGCCGCGGCGACTTTCAACCTTCATCCAACTGCCGTCTTCAATACCGTAATTGGCCGCAAGCGTCGGATGAATTTCAACATACGGCTCAGGGCACATGTCAACCAAGCCGCCGATACGACGTGTTTGTGTACCGCTAAGATACTGCGAAACGACGCGGCCAGTTGTGAGAATTATAGGATATTCTTCGTCTGGCTCTTCTGCGCTGAGGCGATAAGCCGTGGGGTGAAAGTGCGCTTTGCCGTCCGGGGTATGAAACTTCATTGTCTCGAACAGTCGCGGAGTGCCTGGGTGGCCGATCTCGGGGCAGGGCCAAAATACGCCCATCTCGTCCTCGATCCTTTGATAGGTAATCCCGAAATAGTCTGCAGTTCCGCCCTTGCTCGCAATTCGCAACTCGTTGAAAATGTCCTCGCTGGTCTTAAAGTGGTCGAAATACTTGCCCCTGCCAAGCCGCCGGGCGAGTTCGAGAATGATCTCTGTGTCGGCTTTTGCTTCTCCTGGTGGATCAACTGCCTTTCGAATCCGAATCACACGGCCTTCTGCACTTGTGCTTGTGCCTTCTTCTTCTTCATGCAATGAGCCCGCGAGGACGATATCGGCGTGGTGGGCGGTCTCATTTAGAAAGAAGTCTATTGCAGTATAGTGCTCGAGTTTGCCTAGTGCGTCCCTCGTGAAGTTTGAATCCGGCAACGAAACAAGTGGATTGAAGCAAATCGAGATGAGCGCTTTGATCGTGCCTTCGTGGATCATGTTCATGATCTCTTGAGCCGTGTGTCCTTTGCCAGGCATCTCGCTCTCTTCAATGCCCCAAACGGAGGCTATGTACGCACGATGCTCCGGATTCTCGATGTCGCGGTTGCCAGGAAGCTGGTCGCATTTGTGACCGTGCTCACGGCCGCCTTGGCCATTCCCTTGGCCCGTGATTGTGCCGTATCCGCAACCCGGCTTTCCGAGCCTTCCTGTTGCGAGTACAAGATTGATGCAGCCAAGCACATTGTCAACACCTTTGGTATGGTGCTCGATCCCTCTCGCATGAAGCAGAAAGCTCGTTTTTGCTTCGCCCCACATTCGGCCCGCCTTCTGGATGTCCTCGACTCTGACGCCGCTAATCCTGGATGCTTCCTCCAATGATTGAGTAAGAGCACTGGCCTTCGTCTCTTCCCACCCGCTTGTGTGCTGTTGGATGAATTCCTCATTCACAAACCCTTCTTCGATCAGCACTCGCAAAATCCCCGTGAAAAGGGCACTGTCTGTCCCCGGCCTCACCGGCAAATGCAGGTCGCAGGTTCGCGCTAGGGGTGTCACGCGAGGATCAATCATGATCAGCTTTGCACCCCGATCCCTTGCACGCCAGATGTAGTCAGTCGTGATCGGAGAGCACTCTGCTACGTTTGTTCCGGCGCAAAGAATTACATCCGCAAGGACAATGTCATCCCAAGAATTCGCAGCTCTATCAATGCCAAACGCTTTCTTGTTGCCTGTTCCTGCGCTCACCATACAGAGTCGGCCATTGTAATCCAATTCTTGTGTTTGCAGAGCGACGCGGGCGAACTTGCCCATCAGGTAGCTCTTCTCGTTTGTTAATGAAACGCCGGAAAGCACGGCGCGCGGACGTGAAGCTCAGGCTTTGGAGCGTTCTGAAGGCGCAGCTGGCGGCCGACCGTCTCACCTCGGTCTACGAGACGTTAGAGCGGCCGCTCGTTTCCGTGCTGACCGACATGGAAGAGGCTGGGATTCTCGTCGACCGCAACGTGCTGACGCGGTTGTCGCAACGCTTCGCGCAGAAGATGGCGCAGCTTGAAGAGAGCATCTACAAGCTCGCCGGCGAGAAATTCAATTTGGGTTCGCCGAAACAGCTCGGCGAAATCCTGTTCGAGAAGATGAGTCTGTCGGGCGGACGCAAGACGAAGACCGGCGCTTGGTCGACGGATGCCGACGTGCTGGAAGAGTTGGCCGCGCAAGGACACGATCTGCCGAAAGAAATTCTCGACTGGCGGCAATTGTCGAAGCTCAAAAGCACATACACCGACGCGCTGCCGAACTTCGTCAATTCGCACACGGGGCGGATTCACACGTCCTACGCGCTGGCGTCGACGACGACGGGGCGGTTGTCGTCGAACGACCCCAACTTGCAGAATATTCCGATCCGCACCCAGGAAGGCCGCGAGATCCGAACCGCGTTTGTCGCGGCGAAGGGCATGAAGCTGATTAGCGCAGACTACAGCCAGATCGAGCTTCGCTTGCTGGCGCATATCGCCGACATTCCGGCGCTCAAGAAGGCGTTCGCCGAAGGGCTCGATATTCACGCGATGACGGCGTCCGAGATGTTCGGCGTTCCGATCAAGGGTATGCCGGCCGATGTGCGGCGGCGGGCGAAGGCGATCAACTTCGGCATCATCTACGGCATTTCGGCGTTCGGACTTGCGAACCAATTGTCGATCCCGCGCGACGAGGCGAACACCTACATCAAAACCTATTTCGAACGCTTCCCAGGAATTCGCGCCTACATGGATCGCACAAAGGCCGAGGCGCACAAGAACAAGTTTGTGACCACGATCTTCGGACGCAAGGTGAACCTACCCGATATCAACGCGTCGAACCCATCGCTACGGTCGTTCTTGGAGCGCGCCGCGATCAACGCGCCGATCCAGGGTTCAGCCGCCGACGTCATTCGCCGCGTCATGGTGCGGATCCCCGATGCGCTGGCCGCAAGCAAGCTCTCGGCCCGGATGCTGTTGCAGGTGCACGACGAATTGGTGTTCGAGGCGCCGGACGACGAGGCGGCGGAAACCTGCGCGGTCGTTCAAAGGGTGATGGAGGGCGCGGCACACCCAGCCATCGACCTCCACGTGCCGCACGTCGTCGAAGCGAAGGCGGGGAAGAATTGGGACGAGGCGCACTGACCGCTCGTCCTAAACGTTGCTACTCCGCCGCTACGGCGAGCCTTGGGGCGGCGTCTTTGACCTCGGCGCCGACATGGGCCTCGAACTTCGTGAAGTTCTCGCGGAACATTTGGACGAGTTTTGCCGCTTGGCGGTCGTAGGCTGCTTTGTCGGCCCAGGTTTCGCGCGGGTCTAAGATCTTTGCGTCGACGCCGGGGACGGCGACCGGAACTTCGAAGCCGAAATGCGGGTCGATGCGCATCTTCGCCGTCTTCAGCGTGCCTTCGAGCGCGGAGGTGAGAAGTGCGCGCGTCGCCTTGATCGGCATGCGTTGGCCGGTGCCGTAGGCGCCGCCGGTCCAGCCGGTGTTGACGAGCCAGCAGTCGACCTTGTGCTTGGCGATGAGCGCCTTCAGCAGGTTGCCGTACTCGGTCGGGTGGCGCGGCATGAACGGCGCGCCGAAGCAGGTCGAGAACGTCGGCTGCGGTTCTTTGCCGAGGCCTTTTTCGGTGCCGGCCACCTTCGCGGTGAAGCCCGAGAGGAAGTGGTACATCGCTTGGTTCGGCGTCAGCTTCGCGATCGGCGGCAGCACGCCGAACGCGTCGGCGGTCAGCATCACGATGTTTGACGGTTGGCCGGCAAGGCCCGTAGTGCTTGCGTTCGGGATGTAAGAGATCGGATAGGCGCCGCGCGAGTTTTCGGCGAGCGTCGCGTCGTTCAGATCGAGTTCGCGGGTCGCTTCGTCGATGACGACGTTTTCGAGCACGGTGCCGAAGCGTTTTGTCGTCGCGAAAATTTCAGGTTCCGCTTCTGGCGAAAGACGGATCATCTTCGCGTAACAGCCGCCTTCGAAGTTGAACACGTTCGTGTCGGCCCAACCGTGCTCGTCGTCGCCGATCAGCGTGCGGTTCGGGTCTGCCGAAAGCGTCGTCTTGCCGGTGCCGGAGAGGCCGAAGAAGATCGCGCTTTCCTTTGCTTTGCCGACGTTGACCGAACAGTGCATCGGCATGACGCCCTTCGGCGGCAGCAGATAGTTCAGGATCGTGAAGACCGACTTCTTCATTTCGCCGGCATAGGACGTGCCGCCGATCAGCACCAATTTCTTCTCGAACGACACGGCGATGACGGTGCCCGAGGCGGTGCCGTGCAATGCGGGTTCGGCTTGGAAGCCCGGGAAGTCGATGATCGTGAAGTCGGGATTGAACGACGCGCGCTCACCAGCCTTCGGTTCGATCAACAGATGCTGGATGAACAGCGAGTGCCAAGCGAGTTCGGTGACGACGCGCACGGGCAAACGGTGCGTCTGGTCGGCGCCGCCGAACAGGTCTTGCACGAAGAGCTCGCGGCCTTGCGCGTAGGCGCGGAACGAATTCAGCAGCGCGTCGAATTGTGCGGGTGTGATCGAGTTGTTGTTGTCCCACCAAATGTGCTTTTCGACGGAGGGTTCGCGTACGACGAACTTGTCGCCGGCGGAGCGGCCGGTGTGAATTCCGGTCCTGACGACGAGCGGGCCATCTTTAGCGAGGATACCCTCGTTACGCTGGACGGCCTCTTCGACGAGGCTTGCCATCGGCAGGTTCCAATGGACATGGCGCGTATTTTTCAGGCCCACGTGGTCGAGGCTCTGCCCGGCGGTCGTCTTCATTCGTCAAGCTCTCCGGTGCGCGGTTCTCCTAGCGGAACCGCAGCATTTTCAAGGTAGATGGCAAGAGCGGCAACATACGGGCACCCGCCGCGCTGAGGCAACAAGACTCTGGCCGCCGGAGCGTTGCGGTGCCAGGAATACCGTCAACACCTTAACCAGCGTCCGGCTCCGTTTCGCACATGCAGCAGCCAGAGGCCGCCACGTCGAGCGGGACCATCCAACACGTCTTGCGCCTGTGGCGCGATGACGGCTGGCCGACGCTACGTCTGGCGGCGCCGGTGATGGTGGCGCGTGCCGGCGTCGTGTTTCTGTTCTTTGTGGACTCGCTCATGACCGGGCGGAGCGGCGCGCACGAGTTGGCGTTCTTGGGGCAGGGGCTCGCCGCGCAGTCGGTGATGATGCTGATCTCGATCGGGCTGTTGCAGGGCTCGATGGTGTTGATCGCGCAGGCCTATGGCGCTGGTGAAAAGAGGCAGTGCGGCGTCGCATGGAAGGGTGCGTTGGTCGTCGCGAGCGTGCTCGGCGCTTTGTTCGCCGCGATGTGTTTTTTGGTGGAGCCGGGCTTGCGGGCGACCGGCCTTGATGCGGCGATCGCCGAAGGGTCGGGGCGCGTGTCGCTGCAGGTGGCGTGGGGGATGCCGCCGATGCTGCTCTACATTGCGAGCAGTTACTTTCTTGAGAGCATCAAGCGGCCGATGGTCGGCATGACGATCATGCTGGTCGCGAACGCCGTCAACATCGTTGCCGACGGTGTCGTCGTGCTCGGCTGGTTCGGCTGGGTCGAACCGTCGGGCGCGGTTGGTGCGATGATGACGACATCGGCGATACGCTGGCTTTGCCTCTTCGCCGCGCTCAGCTACATCGTCACGATGGACGATGCGACGGCTTATGGCGTGTTTGCGCCGCTTGCGGAAGCACGAACAAAGGTGTGGCGCATCCTCTCGTTGGGCGCGCCGATCTCGGCGGCGCTGGGGCTCGAGACGGCGGCGATCAGTTCGCTGGCTTTCATGTCGGGACACTTGGGCGCGTCGGCCGCGGCCGCGCATCAGCTGACGTTCAACTTCAACGGGCTC
>JANNJE010000475.1:0-4304 GCA_031405735.1 Armatimonadota bacterium
ACTCCAGGCATCGGTGGCGGTGCTGGGGGAACGAATTCCGTTGATGTATTTACAAATGGTTCGATTTTTAACCTTACACGAGGCGAACCAGAACCTACCGACATCGTCGTTGATAATGAAGGCACAGCATATTGGACGTGCAAATCGGCTGGTGTGATCTTACAGAGAACACGCTTAGGGGTTGTTTCGTTGGTCGCAAGTAATCTTTTGTCGCCGACAGGCATCGCATTGAATGACCGATGCGACAGGCTATTTTGGACCGAAGTCCCAACGCCAGGCATACCCGGTTCAATGGGCGGCCAAAACAACGTCAAGGTCATGAACCTGCAAACCATGGTGACGACAGTAATCCATGCTGGCGATCCAGAGCCTACCGATATCGCAGTTGCAAGAGACGGCACAATCTATTGGACATGCACGTCGGCTGGCGTTATTGTTGAAGCACGGCACAATTAATCTACAAACTTTTCCCCTCTCTTGTCGTTTTCAATTGAGGGGAAAGCACAAAGCTATCAATTGTCGTGGCCTTGGGCTTTCCTTGTTCGCCCGTAGTTCAAGCCCCTTTCTGGCGGCATTCCGTAAATCTCTGGGTGCTGATATGTACCCCGTTCGATCCCTTGTTTCTCGACAACTTCCCTCGGCCTTCTATACTGATTGTAAGCATCATTGCGATCAGATTCAACCCGCCAAGAAACCTTGATTCCAGCCTTGTTTGAGCGGATTTTGAACCGATTTCCCTGAATTTCAACAACAACCTTTGCCCAGACAAACTCTTCTCTGTCTGAAGTGTCTATGACCGTCAACTGGTATTTGAAATTCGCATTGATTGCTTCAAAATAATCAGGTAGTTCGACCCAAGCATAACCTTTGGAATCTGTAGATACATTTCCGCTATAGAAATTCTGAGGAAAAGGGCTTTCGCTTGTGTAGTGCAATAAGTATTTGTTTTCAGGATCAAATGGGTGATCAATTCGAAACGCCTTGTTGCCAGATGCGCCAAAATCGCCTGAAGCAAAGACCGCCCATCCATCAATGCTGGCGCTTTGCAAGCCTTGGACAGAATAGTTCGTTCCCGTTGTAGCAATCACTTCGCCGAAAATGCCCTTTCCTACTGAACTATGGCTTGTGCCGTAAACGCCAACCGTTGCACCCGATGTTGCCAATGCGTGCCCGTAAACCCCACGTCCACCGACGCTGGTGCTTTCGCCAACAACGCCATAGGTGGTTCCGGTTGTAGAACTTGCCCATCCAAGAGTGCCAATTCCTGAAACGCTTGCACTTTGCCCATAGACGCCATAATTCGCTCCTGTAGCTGCGCCGCCCGAACCATAAACGCCTCGGCCGTTTACGCTAAAACTTTGGAAAAAGCCACCATAATTGATTCCCGTTGTCGTCAATACATGCCCTTGTACTCCCTTGCCTGTTGGACTCGCAGATTCGCCGATTACACCAGAAGTATTACCAGTTGCGGATGAAGCGTAACCGTAAATGCCCTTCCCAGTTGTGCCATCACTTTGAAAATAACCGCCATAGGACGGTGCAAACCCGTAAGCACCTGTGCCGCCACTGCTAGTGCTCGTAAAGTACCCGCCATAGTTGATTCCGGAGGCAGAGGCAGCGTTGCCATAAACACCCCGGCCAGTCGGACTGGATGTGCGAAAATCGCCTCCAGAGTTTACGCCTGTTGTAGCAGTAACCCAACCAATTACTCCGACTCCGTTAGCATTTGTGTTCTCGCCTCTGATAGTCGCGTTGCCAGAAACAGCACTAATCAATACAAGTGGATTCGGCACTCCTTGCAAGAAGGCTGTACTATTAATGCCGTCGAGTAGATCAGCGTTCACGCCCGTTAGTCCGGCGCCAATTCCCGAAAAGCTATTCCCCGCACCGCTAAATGTGTTCCCAGCTGTCCAGACGTTTGCGGTTCCGAGCCGTCCAAACGCGGACGACGCCAATCCCCCAAGTTGTGCTGCATTTACGTTTGTGACCCCTGCGCCATTGCCTGTAAAGCTGTTGCCAGCATTGCTGAAAGTATTGATGCCAGTCCAAGTGTTGGCGTTTCCAACCTGGGCAAACGCTGACGATGACATTCCACTAAACAAGGAAGCGTTTACATTTGTGACCCCCGCCCCATCGCCAACCAAATTTCCAGCACGAACCGTTCCGCTCACGTTTGCATGTCCGGATTGGGTCGTTCCGGGCGTCATAGGCTGAAGGTTCACATACGCCTTCGGTGTGCCCAATTGAGAACGGGCAGACGTCGCAAGAACGACACCGATTCCACCTAGAACGACGAGAAAAGAAAGAATGTTGATTCGGTTCATCTGAACTCCTTTTGCAAAGCATGTAAGTCCTATTATAGAGTCAACTTAGTGTGATTGCGACACTTTAAAGCACTACCTGGTAGTTTTACAAAGCGAAAAGGAGAGCGGAGCTACAAATTCCTGTCAATTCAATTCTTCAGAGAATTAGCTCCGAATTCCGGTCCGCGGAGCTGCTTCTTCGCATGATTTGCAATTGTAGAAATTCAAGCACCGCAAAAAAAACAGTTACGAACTACGTCAACGTGTCAGCAACTAAACCGGAGCTATCCCAACCGATCCAGACAAAACTTCATTTTTCCAACTTAAACGTGAAATTCAGTCCTGCCCTCGGGAAAGCTTGCTCGATCCTCAAAGGAGTTCCATCAGGATCAAAATACCAAATCTGAAGCTCGTCGTCCCAACTCTTTTGCACAATATGAGCCGTAACAGTTTTCCGATTGATCACCAATTGCACATCTCTGGCATAAAGAGCCTCCCCTTTCCTGGCTAAAAACGTGCCCGAATCAATGGCTGAAATCTTTGCCTTTTCGCCAACTTTCACCTTCTTCAACGTGAACCATGTCATTGACTCGTCATGAAAGCGCGACTTGCGATCTGGAACCATTCGAGTGCTGGGCCCGCGCATCTTCCACTCTCCGTCTTCACGAGCCAATATCCAACGGTTTTTCAGTTCGCCAAACCAAGTTTCATAAGCGTGAAACTTGACTTCACCCTTAGGATCGTATTCATAATCCCTTCGCCATCCGCTTTTGTTACCGTTGGTTTCATACCGCCAAGATACAACTGAGTTCCCGTTGACATCCAAAAGGTTTGACCAAGAGGAGCGGGCGATTTCCTGGGCAAAACCCGCAGAATCCACGGATTCGACAATGAAATCCGCCTTTAAAATCCTGGCTTGCAGATTCGCGGCGAATACTAGTGAAGTAACTAACATAAAGTGGTCTCAATGCTTAGACGTTCTTATAGCAAACACTGAGACACTCTTGCTCAGAATTCCCAAACTTCAAGCTCTTAGTGGGCGGCCCATCTTCTTGCCGATTGCATAATCCTCTGCCGAGCCGTGTTCCCTGGCACGGCGATATGCGTAGCAGGGTCGAACTCCACGCCATCGGCCTTTGAACCTTCTTCAACAAAAATTTGAATCCGAGTCTGAGAATATCCAGATGGAACATAGCGGATATAGTAGCCGTCGGGATGCAGGCTCCACCTTCCGCTCGGAATCGCGCGGCTATCCTTTCCCCACGGCGCTTCTCCGGTCAAAACTGCAATTCGCTCAAGATCGGCAAAGGTTGCTCCTGGGTTGGTGAGCATGTTTCGGATCTTTGCTTCTGCTTCATAAATTTGTCTCAAAAGCGGCGGTTCCTTGATGAAGGCACCCGCAAGTTTGTCATCGGTCAAAATTCCCAGTGCCCCGCCATTAAGATCTAATATCTCTTTAGTGGTTAGCAATCTCGCGGCAGTCGCCTGCATTTCGCGAGATAAATCCGAAAACTTAGTACGAGCAAGAATCGCCCAAAGTAGAATCTGAATATCGTGCTGCGAAATATCGGAATGGTCTACTGAGTTTTGGACCAAAGAAATTACAATCTTTTCTAGGGGACCTTTAGGAGGAGCATAAAGAAATCCGTCACCGCCACCCGGGCCGTGAGTTCCTGCCTTTAGTCAGTAAGATTGCTGGAGCGATTCCCAGGCTCCAGCTTTTAGCATAAATCCGTCGTTTGGACCTCGTTCCAACTTGAACAGGTCGTCGCAAGTGGGGTTGAAATTGTCCCTGTCAATCGCTTCCCATTTGCAATCTTTTAGAGAAGTCGTGATGGCCGGCCCCTTTTTGAAAATGGAATCAAGTCCAGGGATTCCGGGAAGCTTGTTCCCTAGCCCAGGAAGCTGGGCAATCGTAGCTGCTGCGAGAAATACGGTAATCATGGAGATATTGTAGCGCAGTTGCTCCAAGATTCCAACTGATATTTTGCATTATTGACA
>JANNJE010000476.1:0-2043 GCA_031405735.1 Armatimonadota bacterium
AAGATCACAAGGCCCGACCGCCAAGGTATGAGTTTCGCTGAAAGTCACTGGCCAAACATGGGACCGCTTGCCCCACGATTCAAGGGAAAGATCGCATTTCTCACAGATGGTCGAGCAATTAGCTATGCCGAAAGCATCATGGCGATTGTCGAACATTACAAACTCGGCGCAATCGTGGGAAGCCCGACTGCTGGCACGAACGGAAACGTGAATCCGTTTGCATTGCCAGGAGGATACACGGTCGTGTTTACGGGAATGAAAGTCATCAAGCATGATCGTACAACCCACCATGGCGTCGGTGTCCAACCGACCGTGCCAGTTGCTCGAACGGTAAATGGAATTGCAGCCAATCGAGACGAGGTATTGCAGAAGGCGCTCTTGATTGTCGGTGGATAGCAAAAGGGCATCGGATTGGCTTTTTGAGTGGTTAGGTTGGTAGACACGGAAAATTCGACATTTCGGGGAAAGGGGCTTGCATATTAGAAAAATGTGTCCTATAATAGTAGACATATATGCACTATATTGCTTCACTATCCATTCCCCACTTCTATCTTCTGCCGTTCGCCAAAGACGAGAAACGAAATGCGACACCTCTGCTGATCTCTCATGAGAGGAAGATCATTGACGCCAATGTAGCCGCGGTAACCGCTGGGTTTCGTGTTGGAATGAGCTTGCAAGAGGCGAAGTGCATGGCAGAAAGCGCGTCATGGATCGTAGCGTATGAAGAAGAAAGCTATCGAGATCTTCAAAAACAAATGCTCGAACTTTGCGCAGAGTTTACAGACCGTATTGAGCATACTGAAATGCACAGGGCGTATTTGGATTTGAGTGGTCATTCCCAACCTGGCCATTTGGCGTGTGAAGTTGCTCATAAGATTCGAAAGCACTTTCAAACGGATGTTCACATCGGTTTTGCTCTGGCAAAGTGGGTTTCGAGATTGGCGGAAGCCTACTTCTGTGGCTCATCAGAGTCTGGATCGTCACATCCACTTTTAAACGACCTCACGCTTACAGATTCATTTGCAAATCCTGGTCGTTTTCTTGCTTCCAAACGAGTTGCAAAACTCTCGCCTGTCAGCACACAAACCCGCCAACGTCTTCAATTTCTTGGATATCCGCTTATTAGAGATGTGCAGAAAATCCCAATAAGCACACTAAAATCTCAGTTTCGAGATGAGGCAAATATCATCGCATCAGCTTCGATGGGTACATTTGATGATCCGGTCATTCCAACTTTTCGTATCACAAAAATCTATGACAAGATTGAAATGGAAGATGCTTCAATATGGCTTGAAATCGAGCCAGCATTGCGAAAGATTGCAAAGCGATTGAGCATTCGATTGAAGAGTTTAGATTCAGTCACACGAAAAGTTAACCTATCAGTCGCTTTTTCATCAGGATTTTGCAAAGAAGCCACTCGAAGCTTTTCAAAGCCGTTGCAATCCACTCTTGATCTTCTTCGAGCAATCGTTGTTCTTTTTCCAGAGTGCAAAGAGCCTGTCGAGTCAGTAGTTGTTGAGCTTCCTGATCTGGAAAAAATGCGACAAAAGCAAAAGCAGCTTGATGGCTCACACAGCCTTGGCGAGCGAAAAATCTCTGCTGAAGCTGCGTTTCGCTCGATCAAAACCACATTTGGAGATTCAGCGATACAAGTTGCCGCTGACGTATCACTTCCCCGCCGCAAACTCGTTTTAAGGGCATGGCAGAACGCAAATGGATGGCATTGACCTACTCGCCAAATGGCGAGAAACAGGCGAATGGTGGAGCGGTGAATCGCAAAAGGAATTCACTCGATCCATCGCTTCAAACGGTATTAGAAAGGAAACGAGCATCGAGTTGCCTTGGCTCACTCACAGAAAACTTACACCTGCCGAGAAAAAAGAGCTTCTCGCGCCAGACACCAATAACCGCGAAGAATGGAACCTGCGGATTCATACAAGAATTTAGTTGGTTTATACCTTTTTTAAGAGGTAAAGTAACTTTTGAAAATAAGTTTTCTCTTATTTATATGTGATTAAAGACCTTGAAGAAGATGATCAAATT
>JANNJE010000477.1:0-4650 GCA_031405735.1 Armatimonadota bacterium
AGCCGGCACTGGGGTCTCTCAGCGATGTGACTGTCGTTGCACCGCCCGAAAGCATGGCTGCTTTTTTCATCGCGATGAACTGGACGCCAGCCCAACCTGCAGTGCCAGTTAAGCCGAACATGTTGCCACAAACAGCCAAGCCGTCTTTGTTCGTAGCGAGGCTCGGGTAGTCCATCCAAAATGTGTCGGTTCCGACCGTTAGCTTGGCCTCGATTCGATAAAAGAACCAATTGCCTGTAGGGTTGTTGTCATCGGAAACTGCGATTAAGAGTTTGGAGGCTTCGGAACCCGTAGTCTGCACAAGTTCGAGTGCCAAAACAAAGAACCTTCCCGAAACTTTGTCGTACCAACATTTTGGATCGAATACAAAGTCGGTGGCTCCCACGCTTCCAAACCTAAACCATATCTACGGAATCGCTCTAGGAAGTACCTCCGCGAGAGTCTACGCAATTCAAAACTTCACGACAACTCCGACCATAACATTCCAAAGTGCAACCATTCCAGGATATGTCGGGCCATCTCGAAATGCTACAAGCACCGCTGGCCGGTCAATGGATTCAATTGATACAAGGCCATTCAACTGTGCATATCAAAGTGGAAAGATTGTCGCAGTTCATAACACTGACGTTTCGGGAGGCAATAACAAGTTGACTCCACGTTGGTATCAGCTGAACACGAACAATTGGCCGATCGCTGGCCTTCCAACTCTCGCAATGACGGGAATCATCCCAGGTGCAGGCGTTGATCATTGGATGCCAGCAATTGGCATCAACAGCATTGGAGACGTTAGCGTAATCTTCTCGCGCGCGAGTTCAAATATCATCGCAGATGTGATGATTGCAAGTCGGAAAGCGAATGATACGGCTGGCACAATGGCGATTCCCATAAAGCTGGAAGGTTCCCTTGCTGACTACGGCGGACCTGGCGGACATCGTTGGGGCGACTATTTTGATGTCGCAATTGACCCTAACGACAACCTCAAATTCTGGGGAATTGGAATGGTGTCAAGTGCGTCAGGCAACTGGCAAACAGTAATCCATTCGTGGAGTGTAAGCACACCCGCTAATACTGCTGGATCGTTTGACGCCCTAACGGCAACTATGTTTGATGGAACATCGTCATCTGGTTCAACTACAGATGTCCACGCTGCGGATGGCAATCTGTTCACAATACTGTCACGATTCCAAGCTCGCTTGGGTTCGATAGCGGCGATTGAGCTAACCTATGATATAGGTGCAGGCGGTCAAAACACGGACTTCATCGGGTTGAATTATCGGCAGTCAACGACCCTGGGGACTACGGGTATGTGGTGGCTCTGGAACTGGACGACCAACAAGTACGACCATATCAGTTCGTGGCAACAGGCTACGAGTATGGGAGCAACAGCAACGGTTTCCACCCGTAAGAACTTGCCCAAATACATTGGCCCGGATGGAACGGTAAAGGTTGTTGTGCGAACAATTACTCGGCCGTCTGTCTCAAGCCAGTACACACTGAAGGCAGACCAGCTTCAATTGATTGTGAACGTCGTGTCTGGTCCCTGATCTATTCAAATCCCCACTCTTTTCGATTGAAAGAGTGGGGATTATTCTTTCTCGTTCTTCTTAACCCACGCGACTACCAGCAGAAACACCTCGTCAACTTCGTATCCTAAAAGAGATGCGAGTTCGTCGCTTTGAGTTGCCTTTACCGCTGCTTCAATTGCGCCCTTCTCATCGCCAGCGGCAAATCTATGCAACGCCGCCATTAGCCTCCGGTTCTTCTTAGTTATGGAGTTCCATTGCTCGACAACTGCGCTATCCCTCGACATGCCTTGCAAATGCATCAGGCGATAAACCTCAGTTTCGACTCCAAGCAGTTTCGCAACGCCAAGCAAACAGCGACGGCGTGTCGTAACCGAAACGCACTTGGATGCTTCGGTAAGGATGGCCGGTACATCAGAAAACTCACCCACTCCACCAAGTGTATAAGCGATTTCACTCTCTGCTTCATCGTCAAATCGCATCATGGATTCGCGAAGAATCGGCAGAGCGGCAGTCAGGTTCAGTTCGTCTACGGCCTCGGCGGCGGCGATTCGCACCGAAGGATAAGGATCCAAAAGTGCCTGAAGAATCACTTCTTCAGCTTCTACCGCTCCCATGATTCGTAATGCTTGAAGACTCGCTCTCCTCAAGTCTGCGTCGCCAAGATCGCTCGCGGCCTTCATAAGAGGAACTGTTGCCACCAACGCTCCGATTTTGCCTAGCGACTTTGCAGCGGCACGGCGAGTGCTTGATCGGGGGGAATGCAAGTGCCGAATCAATGCGGGAACCGCTTGTTCGCTTCCCAAATCTCCTAATGCTTCAATGGTTTCGTCTTCAACCAAATCTGGATGATCGTCAAGTTGATGCACGAGTGCCATCACCGCAGATTGATCTCCAAGTTTTGCCAGAGCCATGGCTGCATGGCGCCGAACTCGCGGCGAAGGATCATGGAGAGCGATAATGATTTCTTCGGTAGCAATCGAGAACCTTCTCGTTGCAACTTCCTCAATGGCCTCTTGCCTCTGGAGGGGAGTGTCGCTCGTAGCTAGTGACCGGAGAGCCGCGTAGCCTTTTGGAGTAATGCTTCGAAGCTTGCGCACAGTTTCTCGAATACTAACCGAATTTGGCTCTTTCACGGGCAAAAGGAAGACAGATGCAACCAATCGCAGTCCTACCGTAGACCAAAAAATGACATGGTATGCGCCAAAACCTCCCAACGATTCTCGAAAAGTTGCCATGATGTAGGCACCTGCAAGCGGAGCGATTCCACCAATAATCGCTTGAGTCGCCATCCCAACACCGATGTAAGTCGCGCGGTCGTCCGCATCGGCAGTGGCGAGAAGCAGGTTGAACTGACAGACCATGACGCCGCCCCATATGACGCCAGAAAAAATATGGCCGACGAGAAGAATGGAAGTGTTCCAAATGAGATCATCCGGTCGAGTGAACGCCCAGCAGATTGGAGTCGTGGCAATGCCGATACCTAGCAGCATTAAGAGCGGGCGATTGCCGTATTTGTCGGCCAAATACCCCCAGCTTCGAGCTGCAATTATGCTCCCAACCGCTTGCGCCATTCCGCATAGCTGAATGATCGTAAAAGGCAAGTGAAGGGATTCAAGAGCGAATGCACCGAACAGATTTCCCGGAAAAGCTTGAGCGAATATGAAAACGGTGAAGAAGAGAATTACCTTGCGAAAATTGCGATTCGCAAACGGCGCTTTCATCGCCGAAATCGCCTCGGTCATTGATTGTCGGACCGGATTGGGGCGCTGTGCATCAGTCATTCGAAGAAAAAAGAGAAATGACAGCGCAGCGCAAACAATACCGAGCCCAAATACAGCGGCAAAGCCTTGTTCGGCATTTCCAGCCCGCTTCATTGCGTCCAAGATGATTCCGCCGAGCAAGCCAACTGCGGTTCCAACGCCTGCCAAAATCGCATTTCGGCGGCTGAAAAACCATCCTCTCGATGATTCCGGCACCAATGACGCCAACCAGTCGTTGTACGTTGGGTTGACCATCAAAACGCACAGGGAAGCAATCGCAATAAGAGACCCAAGAACCCACAATTTCACGTCCGCTGCCAAAGCGACAAGCGGCAGAGCGATCAAGGGTATGTAAAAAATGCGCCAAGCGAGCCCGCCTGGCAGCACGAAGCCTTTGAAACCTGGGCGGCTTCGTCCCATTACTGCTCCGGGAATCTGAACAATTCCCAACAGGCTTGGAATTGCTGTTAGAATCCCGATCCAAAGGTCAGATCCGCCAAGCTGTTTGACAAAACCGACCATAAATGTCCCGCCAACTAAGGTTGCAAACGCAGTGGCGAACGCGCCATCGAGATTTGCGTAGCGAAGCGTTCGCAAGTTGTCGAGGCGATTTGGAACGCTGTGCATAGGGATTTCAAAAGGATATCCAATTCAGGCTTGGTTGGGTTAGTTAAGAGTTATAGGATGAATTGGACTGATGGTTCATATATGTCCCATTTGTGCTATCTGTCCTATCCGTCCTATCGGAACTAACCAGAACTAACCCGAACGAGGCCAAACAGATATACTTGATCCTATGGCGCATATCCTCGTGATTGACGATGAAGAAGAAGTATTGCTGGCGGTCAGCCGCCGTTTGGCGCGAGAGGGTCACGAGGTAACGACTGCCGCAAATTCGGAACAAGGCATTGCCAAAATTCGAAACATTCCTCAGCCCTTTGATGTCGTTATTACCGATATGAGCATGGAACAAACTCAATCTGGAATCGAAGTGATTCACGCCGCTTTTTCTCGTGACTTGTTCGCTGAGGTAATCGTTATGACGGCTTATGGGAATGTGGCAAACGCAGTCGAATGTATGCGACGCGGAGCTTTTGACTACGTTGAAAAAAACCAGCCAGGAGTTGATACCTTTGAGGTTTTGACTGAGTTAGTTTCGAGAGCGCTTTCGCAAAGGCTTAGGGATGCAAGAACTATTGACTTGTGGGAAAGGGCCGCCAAATCGAAAGAAAGAGTTCCAGGCTAATACTTCGGTACGATCGAACCTCATTCAACGATCGTGTATGCACCTGACTTTGTCACTCGAAATTTTGGAACTTTGCGATATGCGTCAATGTAAGAATCGAAAGGCGCAAGTTCTTTCC
>JANNJE010000478.1:0-2159 GCA_031405735.1 Armatimonadota bacterium
GATTTGATCCTTTCAGGATCATTTGTCAACAATCGCACATTGCAGCCATGCCTGGAAATTACTTTATTCCCCAGACCCTCAATGTGTAATCCATGCTGGATGTGAACGCCGTCTTGCCGTCTGGCGTGATGACAACTCCAGTCACTGGCCGCTCATGCTTATCGCTCTTGAATTTCAAGCCCAGGTCGGCTGCATTTAGATACAAAACCAGGTTGTCTTGTGTGCCGACTACAATGGTCGCGCCATCTGGCGTGAAGGTTGCGGTGTTTGCTTCGGCCTTTATTCCAGCCTTTTCCGTTCCAGTTGCCACATCCCAGAGTTTGAGCTTGTCATCGCCTACGGATACGAGCAGTTTGCCGTCCGCAGAAAACGCAACCCCGCGTCCTTCAGTTGAGTGCTTCAAGGTCTTTGATTTGAGCAAAGTTGTCGTGTTCCAGAGACTCACGTTCCCGCCGTCGTCCATCGTTGCAAGTAGTTTCCCGTCAGGCGAAATCGCTATTCCATTCACCGGGTAACTGTGAGCGAGCTTCTTTGCATCGGCTAGCGATCCTATCGTCCAAACTCTTGCAAAACTGTCTTTGCTTGAGCCAAAAAGTCGTTTGCCATCAACGCTGTAGACAAGTCCAGTGACTGCACCTTCGATGTCGGTGTACATTGTCGTTTCTTTATGAGTAGCTGTGTCCCAAATTTTGACCTTCTTGTACATTTCGCCTGACGCTAGAAATTTTCCATCAGGGCTAAATGCAAGGGCTTTCACTTCGCCGTCATGTCCTTCCATGCTGGCGAGACACTCCTTTGTCGCCGTATCCCAAATCTTTACGGTCAAGTCCACACTCCCCGAGGCGATCATTTTTCCATTTGGGGCAATCGCGATGCTGGAGACCTCGCGGGTATGTCCGGTCATAGTCGGTTCTTGGGCTACGAACGTCAATGCAAGCAGAAGGATAGTTTTCATTTCTGTATCATGGCACAGCTAACTGGACATTGATTGGAATACTTGGCAGCACATCGCGGAGCTTAGGTTGCCTGTTTTACAAGTGCTAAATCCCCTTTCAGCTTTTTCCAAGGGTATTTGGGGTTGAAATAGTCAAGCTAACGCATGGGAACGACCAGGAAGCGGTCTTCTTACATGGAACTTTGCTCGGGAATCGGGTGTACTTACGTAAAAGACGAAGTGATAAAGCATCTTCTATTTGTTGCACTGATTGGCCAAGGCACAGAAGTGCCTTGGCCGGAGCGAAAAATCTCGAGTGACCTAGCTATTGGCAGGAGTTCGACTGTTCTGCGCGAGGCATTTGATCGGTCTGGGATCAAAGTAACTGTTGTAGGAACAATTGGAGAAGAAATCGTTGCACTAGAGTGTGAGAATTTGCCAGTTGGAGAAGTTGCCGAGCGCGTCGCAAACGGACTACAGGCAGAATGGAAATTCAGCGGAAACACTTATGTCTTGGCTAGAACGAAGAGGCAACAGGACAAGATTGAATCTGAATTCATAAGCAGAGTTGAGGCAAGTCTCACAAAATCTCTTTCTCAAATGGAAGATTCGCTCCGTGGAATGCCGACACCATACGATCGAGCGCAGACTCTTGTCGCCGCGTTTCGTCAAAGTCGCTCAAATCTAAACGTACAGCTAAGCCAAACACAACCACAGCCAATTCTAATGGGCCGGCTATTGGTTGCCATTGGAAGCTCAACAATTTCATCGTTGCCTCTTGATACAGTTGTTGTTTTTTCAGACACTCCTACAATGTTTCAGAGACAATTGCCCTCAAATTGCAAAAAGGCGATCGAAGAGTATCACGAAGCAGAAAGGGTTCTTAGCACGGTTATAACGGAAGGCGGAGTCATCCCTGTCTTTGAATCATGGTTCAAAGCAATTTTCGACTCTGCAAACGAAGAATTTCCCGGCAAATGCATTTTGATTGTGAAGCGAACCTTGGGTTCGCTGTGGGCAACAATTGGCACTTATTCGGCTAGCGGCAAATTCCGTGGTTTGGCGGCTCTAACAATTCCAATTGATGGTTCAAACCCTGCAGCCCGATCATTGCCTATCCAAGGAACGATTTCACCTCCTGAAGACCTCCTTGAATGGGTTTCCGTATGTAAAGGATCAGCGGCTCCGTCTCGCAGTAGAAAAATGCCACGGGCACTTATTTCTC
>JANNJE010000479.1:0-6773 GCA_031405735.1 Armatimonadota bacterium
GTCGAGACTTCATTCGATCCCACCATCCAGCAATTTCTTCACCCTCATAAAAAACTATGTACATTGTAATCATTAAATAGCTAAAGAGAGGGATGTTAAAAGCGTAATCAATGAATGCATGGAGCCCGACTCCTGCCAACAAGACCCATTTTCGAAGGGGTTTGGCATAGATAAGAGTGGCAAACGAAAGCTGGACTGCAAGCGTTCCCCAAGAAGTCAGAGCGATAAAGACTGCCGAATCGGTAAAGCTTGGTAGCGGAAAACGGTCGAACTCGTTCAAGTGCATTGGATACCAAGTCGCGGTTCCATTTTTCCAATAATGCCCGCCCATTTTATGCCAAAAAGTTGTGAGATAAATGATTGAGATTTGAACTTGAATCAGTCTTTGGGGCCAAAGGCTGATCATTAACGGAATAGCCGGAGCTATCCCCTTTCTGCGGGCAATTAGGCGATCAAGCGAAACTGCTGCACCGCATGGCGATATCGCCAAATAGAGCACGGAAACCCTCATGAGAGTGTCGCCGCCATGCAAGATAAGCCCATTTCGATGATGGATCGAAACCAAACCGACAGCCAGCAAGATAGAACTGACTCTTGTCCAAAGTCCAAGACTTGTAAGCAATGCTGCGAGCATTGTTGCCAAGTAGACCGTGAGAGTTATTGAATCCGAGGTTACGCCGCCCAGTACGTTTAAGCGTGGAATTGACTGCCCAAACGCCTCTACTCTCTGGCCCATGTATATGTTTCCTAGATTTGAAGGAACAAAACCACTTTGTGAAAACCAATCCTTAAAGTAGATCAAGATGAAAGCTAGGTTTACAAAGACCAGCCCAGCAAAAACTGCTCTGAATAAGCCTAAACCAACGGGCGATCCGTGACCAAAAAACCAGTTATCAAAACTCTTCCAGCCAGATCGTAAAAAGCTGGCGAATGCTGTCATGGTGTTTTGGCCTCGTCTAGCATCTTTGAGTCAATGAACTCGACCCAATAATTGTATTTCTTGTACTCGGTCGGCATCGGCTCGCCAACTGGCGGAATCTGTTGCCAATGTCGGGTCAGTCGCACTTCAACTGGGCGGTTTTTAGGATCGTTGTCTACTTCACGTGCGATCACCCTTGCAAATTGCGGCCAAAGATAGGCGAACGAATCTTGACTAGCACGTTCGAAGAACTTTCGATGCCGCTCCATCACCAGCTTTTTTTGGATGGGAAGCAAATACATTCGGGGATATTGATAATGTTCAACGGTTCCGTCTTGCCGAACGATTTCGGCATCGCCCCACAAATCTTGGTTGGAAGGATCGGGAGCAAACATATCCCAAAATTGCCAGAACCCTGTCACCAGCAAGTAGGTACGAATCGGGTCAGCGGTCTTCAAATATTTTTCGTTCGCGAGCAGCATGCTGTTCATGCCAGAAGCTGGAATCATGCCGTTTCGAATGCCAGGTGGCGCAGATGGCAATGACCAAGCAATGATTGCAATCAAATGGAAGAGCACAAAGAGCTTCACCCAGATCGGGGCGTTGGAGGACTTGGGTTCACCTACTACCACAGCTTTAGATTTCTTCGCCACGCCTGTATTCTACAGAACCAGTGCCCCCTTTGTTCATCATGAAACCATACTTTTTTTCACAGTTTGAATTTGTTTTGAAAATTTACATTTGAGTCTAGGTTCACTTTATGATTTGGATCATATGATAGTCAACCTATGGAGGTTTTGTTGGTTGCGAAAACGTAAAAATGATCGCCAATCTGTTCAACTCTTTGACCTCGGAAACCGCCTACACTTAGGTCATGGCTACGCGAAAAGCATTCACCCTTATCGAACTTTTAGTTGTAATTGCGATCATCGCAATTTTAGCGGCGATCCTCTTCCCAGTTTTTGCTCAGGCGAAGGTCTCCGCCAAGAAGACAATGAGCATAAGCAACATGCGGCAGGTCGGAACTGCCATGACGCTCTATGTGAACGACTACGACGACACGGCTCCGGCGCTCTACTACTACGATGCTTCGAACTTGAGCATTCCGAGCACACAGGGCTTTTACTACTGGCCGATTCTCATCATGAGCTATACCAAGAATGAGTCCATTTTCCTTTGCCCGATGGATAGAGCCGATGATACGGTTCTTGCCGACGGCCAAGGGCGCGGAAGATTCGACCCTAACAACACTCTCCACTTCTACATCGTTGGCGCGAACCCTAGCTACGGATACAACTACAGATACTTGAACACCCGAATCAACACTCCCGATCCGAACGGCAGCAACCCTACTCCATTCCACTACATTGGAAACAACCTCTCAACTATCCAGGCGACAGCAACTACTGTTTGCTACGCAGAAGCAACAATGAAAGACAAGGCTCGCCCAGGAGGCGGCACGATTACCTCAACCATTGGCTACTCTCGAATCGAGCCGCCAAGCTTCTGGACAGGTAGTGCACCGAGCGCAACGGCTCAAGGGCAGCTTTGGCCGCGATTCCAGAAGAAACTCGTCAATGTAGGCTGGCTTGACGGCCACGTGAAAGCAACGCCAATGGACAAGCTTGCAACCGCTGGCGATATCTATTGGAACGGAATTCAGCCTTAGTTCCAACTCTCTCCTATAACACTTCTCCCTTGTTCTGAAAGGAGCGGGGAGATTTCACTTTTTGGAATCGGGTTGCAAATATGGGAGCATGAGAGCATACTGAAAAGCGATGCTAGTCGTTCCAATCCTCGCCGTTTGCATGAGCCAGTCGGAGCCATTGAATTTCGCGCTGATTCCGAAGCCTGTTGAAATTTATGTGGATTCAGGCAATCTTACTTTGGATTCTCGCTACATTTACCTCAACCTAGGTGCCGATGGAGCGGATTCTGAATTACAACGCCGCCTCAAAGCTATTTTGCCATCGTCCGTCCCGCACGCTCCAGGACAGCATATTTTTCGTTCACGGGAGCGTTTGAAACAAATACTGATTCGAGTAAACAAGGGTTCTGAAAGATCGCCGGAGGGTTACAATTTAGACATTCGTAGCACTGGAATCACAATTGCTGCTTCTACCCCCGCCGGAGCCTTCTATGGAGTCCAAACCCTCCTCCAAATGCTCCCAACCAAGCCTGTCAAAAGCATCACTCTCCCTTGCCTGACCATTACAGACTCGCCTCGATTTGCTTGGCGAGGGCTGCACTTGGATTGCTCGCGCCACTTCTTCACTGTCCCCGAAATCAAGAAGTACCTCGACTATATTGCGACCTTGAAACTCAACACCTTTCACTGGCATCTGATCGATGAAGGCGGGTGGCGGATGGAAGTCAAGAAGTTTCCAAAATTGACTTCGGTCGGAGCCTGGCGAACTAAGACTCCAGAAGTCTGGGGCGGGAAGCTGGAATTTCCAGGACCGGACACAGGCAAAGAGCTGTATGGTGGCTTCTACTCCCAGAAACAGATAAGAGAGATCGTGAAATATGCAGCCGACCGGTTCATCAAGGTTGTGCCCGAAATCGAAATGCCCGGCCACATCTTGCCAGCCATTTGGGCGTATCCGGATCTTGGATGCGGAGGCACGAGCGGAACTCCTGGAGCCCAATTTCCAACCTACGCATTCTGCGTCGGCAAGGAATCAACCTACGACTTTTTGAAAAATGTACTCAAAGAAACGATGGAGCTTTTTCCAAGCAAGGAGATCCACGTCGGCGGAGATGAAGTGAACCAAGCGCAATGGATGAGCTGCCCCGACTGTAAAGCGAGAATGACAATCGAAGGAATTCCCGATGCAAAAGGGATGCAGAGCTACTTTATGAAGCGCATCGAAGCCTATTTGAATGCCAATGGCAGGCTGCTCATGGGATGGGACGAAATTCTGGATGGAGGTCTCGCTCCGAAAGCTCAGGTAATGTCCTGGCGCGGAACTGAAGGAGGAATTGAGGCGGCAAATCAGGGTCACCAAGTTGTCATGTCGCCGACTTCGCACTGCTATTTTGATTACGGATACGCAGGAACATCGAGCCAAAAAGTGTACGAATTCGACCCTGTACCTACCGAACTTGATGAAGAAGCCGCAAAACTGATCCGCGGTGGCCAAGCCAACGTTTGGACGGAGTGGATACCTGATTTCAAAAGGGTGGAATACATGATCTTCCCGCGGCTGTTTGCGATGGCGGAAGTCTTGTGGTCGACGAAAGAAGGACGATCCTGGGCCGAATTCGAGCCTCGAATGAATCAGTGGTATTCGTGGCTCTCCGAAAACGGAATCAACTACTACATTGCACCGCCGACCGCGGATTGCAATTTGATGGTTCTAGCAGTTGCTAATTTTGCGAAATTCAACTTCCTGCCTGTTTCCGGTTTGGTTCCTATGTACCGAATTGACGATGGCAATTGGCAACCATACGTTGGCCCAATTTCTGTTTCTAAGGCCTGCACGGTTACTGCTGCCCTTGTTGACAATGGAAAACCAAGCGATGAGGTGGCCTCGGTGACGGTGATTTCCCGGTCTCTCGAAAGAGTGACTTCGGGGAATCCGGAAATGTTCCGAACAGCTTATGCAGGCAGGTTGACAAAGTGCCCATCTGCGAATTCTACGGTTTTGAACAAGTTTCCAGCCGGGAACTCTAAGTCATTTTCGCTCGAGGATTTCACGAACGAAACCTCGTTCGGGGTCATCTGGAAAGGCAAATTGAAGGTGGAAACGGCAGGATTGCATCATTTCACTCTCGGAAGCGATGATGGAAGCAAGATGTACATCAACGGTGGGCTCGTTGTCGACAATGATCGGTTGCAGGCGTACAGCGAGCGCACCGGAAAGGCAATACTCGTTCCTGACGTTTACGATGTCGAGATTCAATATTTCGACGGAGGTGGCGCGAGAAGTTTCCGAATGTTCTGGGAACAGCCGGGTTCAGCGAAAAGAGAACTTAGTCCATTGGACTTTCTAGTTGCCCCTAGGTAGGTTTGGGCTTGCGATAATTGTGCATCTGCGTTCACGGAATAAATTCCGTGGACCTGGTTGCGGAACAAGTTCCGCGCTCCATAACTTTCCACTCCACACTCCACACTTCACACTTGCCATAAGTCCACAATCCACAATCAAGAATCCAAAATCGCCAATCCAAAATCCAAAATGGAAAAACGGTGGTAGATTCGGGCATGGTACTTCAATACCGATCATCATCCGTCGTTGCAGCAGTACTTTCAATTTGCTGCCTTTCGGTTAGTCAAGGATTGGAATCGCTCACCAAACCCCAATCTGGCAGAAGTATGAGAGAGACTTCGACTCGCCGGGTTGGTCCTGACGGCAAGTACAACCGGACATTCCCACCCAAGGGCGATCTTGAAGAAGGCAGCAACTTCGACAATTTTCGGGTTGCACCAGGTGAAACACACGTATTGATGGATCGAAATGGGCCGGGAGTGATTACGCATATTTGGATGACCTTCCTCGGCCCAGAACCTCAAGGCTGGGCAAAGGACGGCTCGGCAACCCATCAAGACATGCTGCTCCGAATCTATTACGACGGCAGCTCCAAGCCAGGCGTAGAGGCTCCAGTTGGCGATTTCTTTGCGAACTGCTTTGGAAAGCGAAGCTCAGTTGTCAGCATCCCGGTTGTGGTCGAAGATGCTGATTCATACAATTGCTTTTGGCACATGCCGTTTCGCAAGTCAACACGAATAGAAATCGTAAACCAAGGCACCAAAGATGTGAACCTGCTGTACTACAACATTGACTGGATCAAGAAAGACACCTTGCCTAAAGATACGCCGTATTTCTATGCGCAATACCGCCAAGAATATCCCGCGATAAACGGCAAGGACTACGTTGTTCTAGATACCAAAGGGAAGGGGCATTATGTGGGAACTGTGCTCGCAGTTCGAACCCGCAGCCCGGAATGGTTTGGCGAAGGCGATGAGAAGATCTACATTGATGGCGAGGCTGCCCCAAGCATTTGGGGAACCGGAACAGAAGATTATTTTCTCAGTGCTTGGGGTCTGCAAAAGACAAGCACGCCATACTTTGGAGTTCCGTATTTTGATCAATGGGGAATTGTCGGTGGGCATACGAGCGCATACAGATGGCATGTAGCTGATCCTTTAGTGTTCCAAAAGGGAATCAAAGTGACCTTCGAGCACTTCGGGTGGATTTCTCCGGATGAGAACAAGGATCACAAAAGCATGAGTTGGAATGAGCGTGAAGACGATTTTTCGAGTGTCGCCTTTTGGTACCAAACAGGAACTCCGACTTTTGTGGCACGAGCGCCGTCTGGTCCAGAAAGAAGACTGCCCTCCATTGAGCGGGTGGTCGCGTACGCAAAGGACTTTTTTGACCTGAAGTACTATGGAAGTGCGAGTGCTAGTCTTCAGAGCCTAGGGTTCTACGAGGTCCCACAGGTGCTCTTCAATCCAACAGATCCAAGCAAAGCGTATTTCGAGATACCTTTTCAGATCAAAGAAAAGGAGCCTCTTCGGCTGATTTTGAACATGACAACTTCCTACGATATCGGCATTTATCAGGCGTACCTTTTGGCTGCTGAGACACCGGGTTCGACAGTGATGAAGAAATTCAAGCTTGGCGAACCGATGGATATGTTCACAAAGGACGTCGAAAATCGTGAATTTCAGTTTCTTGATTTTTGGCCGGAGCCCGGAAACTATCGAGTTCGACTAGAGTGCATCGGAAAGAACCCACTTTCGTCAGGGTACAGGCTAGGAATCGAGTCCGTTCGACTACGCGAACGGAGGCCGCGAGTGAAGACGATGGGCTGGGACAAGGATAACGATTGGCGGAAAGAACTTGGG
>JANNJE010000480.1:0-5127 GCA_031405735.1 Armatimonadota bacterium
GCCGTCGAGTCCGGCACTGCCGCCGAGTATTGCCAAAAAAACAAACATCTTACGCCAACGATTTTTCCGCAGCTTCGACACAATTACTCAGCAAACTGGCGACCGTCATCGGGCCGACTCCGCCGGGAACGGGCGTAATCCAGCTTGCGACCTCCTTTGCAGCTTCAAATTCAACATCTCCAATATCTTTTTCGCGACCTTCCACCTTGTTATAACCGGCGTCGAAAACAATCACTCCCGGCTTAATCCATTCGGCCTTGATAAACTCCGGCCTTCCAATTGCTGCTACAAGCACATCCGCTTCGCTTACAAGTGCGCCTAGGTCCTTAGTGTGTGAATGAGCAATAGTAACAGTCGCATTGCGTTCCAATAGCATCAATGCCGCTGGTTTTCCTAAGATAAAGCTACGTCCAACAACCACGGCACGTTGCCCTTTGACATCAATTTTGTAATGATCGAGCATTTTCATCATTCCAAGGGGCGTTGCACATCGAAATCCTGTCATGCCAGAAACTAATCGTCCAAGAGACTGTGGCGTAATTCCATCTACATCTTTCTGGTGCCCGAGGTAGGTCAAAGCTTCTTGTTCGTCTAGCTGCTTGGGCAGCGGATGCTGTACCAAAACCCCATGGACTTCAGGATTCGCGTTTAGTTGGCTGATCAGTTGGAGCAATTCGGACTGAGATGTAGTAGCCGAGACTTCGTATGCCTCTCCCACCATTCCGATCTGCTCTGCCCAGCGTCGCTTCATTCGAACGTATGCTTGGCTAGCAGGGTCTTGTGCTGCAACAACGACGTCTAACCTGGGCGTGACCCCATTAGACAATAGGATGTCAACTCGTTCTTTGAGTTCGGATCGGACGATCTTAGCCAGGTTGGATCCATTAAGAATCTGCGCACTCACAGAGGCGTTTCCTCCGCGCGTAGCGTCCACGCACCAACCTTTGCAAGCTCTTCCATTTCTGGCGAATTCTCATTGATCTCTACGACAATTGGTTCGGAATCGTCTTCAACTGCAGTTTCCTCGGCAAGCGATTCGTTTTCAACCAATGCCACTCCAGCAGCTTTCGGCGACTCTTTCATCACAGCGCCAAGGACTCCGTTTACGAATTTTCCACTTTCCGCTGTCGAATATTTTTTGATAATGGTGACGGCTTCATTGATGGTTACTGCCGGCGGAACTTCGGGGCAATAAAACAGTTCGTAAGTTGCCATTCTCAATATGTTTCGATCCAAAGCGACTAGCCGTTCAAGAGTCCAATCTGTCAGGTTTCGAGTCAGATGCTCATCCAGTTCATCAACTTTTTCAACTACGCCTTCGATTATACGAATCGCGAATTCCAAAATTTCTGGTGGAAGCTCGTTGTTTTCATTCAAATTTTCAATGCCCGCAACCTTATTGAACCCGCCAACTTCCATCTGATACAGCGTCCGAAGTGCCGCCTCTCGTCCTTGCCGTCGGTTTCTAATGGGCATGAGCCGCCTCGAACATATTCGGCACAAATGCGGTCGAAAAGTCGCCGGCGAGCCAATCCGGATTTTGCACAATCTTGCGCAGAAACGGGATATTTGTGTGAATCCCCGATACATGAAATTCGCTGAGCGCTGAGGTTAGTTTTGCAGTGGCTTCGGCTCGAGTTCTTCCCGTCACGATGAGTTTTGCGATCATCGGATCATAGTAGGGACTGACGGTAAAACCCGCATAAACATGAGTTTCCATTCTTGTTCCGCGCCCAGAGGGTGGAATCCACTCCGTAATCAAGCCAGTGCTTGGAGCAAAATCATTCTCGGGATCCTGCGCTGTGATTCGAACTTCGATCGAATGTCCTTCCAGCCGGATATCGTCCTGTGTGAACGGTAGCGGTTCGCCATTTGCAACCCGAATCATTGTTTGAACGATGTCAATTCCAGTAATCTCTTCCGTTATCGGGTGTTCAACTTGGAGCCGAGTGTTCATTTCCAGAAAATAGAATTTGTAATCTTGATCAACTAGGAATTCGACCGTTCCAGCGTTCTGATAGCCAACGGATGATGCGACGCGAATCGCAGCCTCACCCATCTTTCGGCGAGCTTCCGAAGGAAATCCTGCGAATGGAGCCTCTTCGATGATTTTTTGATGTCTCAAATTTTGGATGGAGCACTCTCGTTCGCCCAAATAAACCATGCTTCCGTGAGAATCGCCGATAACTTGAATTTCCACATGGCGAGGCTCGAGAATGCACTTTTCAACAAGCATTTCGCCGCTTCCAAAACTAGCGGCTGCCTCGGCTTGGGCAGTCTTCCAGCTTCCTGGGAGTTCATCAGGCGAATCCACTCTTCGAATTCCTCTTCCGCCCCCGCCTGCTACCGCCTTAAGCAAAACAGGATATCCAATTTGATCGGCAATCCGCAGAGCTTCTTGATCGTCTGCAACAATGCCATCTGAGCCCGGAACAACTGGGCAATCAACGGCAATTGCCGCCTGCTTAGCTGAAGCCTTGTCCCCCATTGCTTCGATTGCAGAGACTGGAGGGCCGATAAATTTGATGCCAATTTGTTCGAGTGCTCTTGCGAAGCCTGCTCGCTCGCTAAAGTAGCCGTATCCAGGATGAACCGCATCGGCTTTCGAGATTTCGCAAGCCATCAAGATGTTTGCCAGATTCAAATAGCTGTCGCCATTTGTGGCAGCACCAACACAAATCGCCTCATCGGCCATGCGGACATGAAGGCTTCCACTATCAGCTTTGGAATAAACGGCTACGGTTTCAATGCCCATTTCGCGGCATGCACGAATGATTCGGCACGCAATTTCACCTCGGTTTGCTATCAGAACTTTTGAGATCATCAGTATTTTTCGTGCCCTGGATGCGGACATTTCACTTTGAGTGTTTGGGAGTCGAGTTCATATCGTTCGCTCCCAATAGGACAGTTTCGCATTGATGCTGGTAGGCCGCTTACTTGATCTAGCGAGCTTGGGCGTTCAGCCTGATCGTCGCCATTGGTTTCTACTTGCACAAAAATGAGCTGCCGAACCTGGCTCAAGTTCGATCGGCAAGCTGCATCTTTGGACTTCATCAATGTGGCACCGACTGTCGTGACCCCTTTACCGTCTTTTCGAGTGGAAACGCCACCGTTTGGCTTGAGATAAACGACTGCCAGAATCGCAATGATTGCGATAGTAACGAGCAATCCGACCATTGTGTTTCCTGTTCTCTTTGAGTTCATGCGTTCACCTTGATGAGAAAAAGTGGCTGCCCGAATTCAACAGGCTGCTCATGTTTTGCTAGAACGTCCAAGACTTCGCCGCCGACTTTTACTTCTACGTCGTTCGACAATCCGAGTGCGAAAATCGTTGCCACAACTTCACCATCTGCAACAGGTTGGCCGATTTGAACTGGAGTTTTTGTGTTTCGAAAATATCCAACACAAGGTGCGCAAACTTCGACCATTAGATTGTCCGTAGCCGAGGGGTCGCTGTCATCTTTGGCTATGACTGAATCCAGTTTAGGGCTGACAGCAACCTTGTCGAGCGTCGCCGAAAAGCTTATGCCGCTCACATCTGCTTCAACCTCACGAAAGCCGTGTTTCTTGGCAAGTTCCAAAACTCTCCGAATCTCGTCGAACTCGAGCATGAGATCAAGTGTACCGCGAACCTGACAACTGCATACCCGTATACATTGAAAGGACAGCGGAAGTTACCTCAAAGCAGTTTACTTAACGGTTTTTGATTGCTTGTTAAAGTCAAGTTGACTTGTGGAAAATGCGTCTTCCTTTTTCGCGGAGGTCGCAGAGTTACGCAGTTTATGCTGCGAATATCTGCGATCCTATTTTATGATTCCAAGCTGTCTTTCTCACGCAACGACCGCAAGTACGCAACGCTATCGTTTCGACTAATACGTGAGATTCCGTGCCACACCTATACATCGCAAGTCCAATTTAACGCAAAAAGCCTTAACTAAATTGCAATTGAAGAGCGGGAGAGATTGATGTGTTGAGATTGTTCAGTAGACTGAGTATTGTTCACCGCCAATTCAGAAGCTCCCGCGCATGGGCAGCAGCAGCGTCGGTAATTGTCTCGCCAGCAATCATTCGCGCCAATTCTTCTACTCGCGAATTTGAATCTAAAGCTTGGATCTGCGTCATCATTCTTCCGCCCACAGCTTCCTTGCGAATTGAATAATGGGTCGTCGCCCGACTGGCAATTTGCGGCAAATGGCTAATCACCAACACTTGTGAAAAGGTCGCCAGTTCGTCAAGCAACTTCGCGACCATCGCCGCGGCCCTGCCACCAAGTCCAACGTCAACTTCATCAAAGATGAGTGTCGGCACTCCAGCGTTATTGGCTAGGACAGACTTAATGGCGAGCATCACCCTTGAAATTTCACCCCCAGAAGCGATTTTTGCGAGCGGTTTGACTGGCTCTCCCGCGTTGGCACTGAACAAGAATTCGATAGAGTCCGCCCCATCATGGTCGGGCAATTTAGGTACGAGCGCGATTTCAAATTTGGCTCGTTCCATAGCTAGACCTTCCAACCGCGACGCAATTTGCCTGCAAAATTCGACACTATGCTCTCTCCTAAGCTTGGTTAACTCATCACATTTCGCTTGAAGCTGTTGAGCAAATTCTTCCTCCTGCCTGGAGAGTTCGCCTTCGTCGGCATCGTTGTCCACAAGCTCTGCAAGCTCCTGTTCCATTCCCTCAAGTTCGCTTAGGAGGCCGCTTTCATCATCGCCATATTTTCGAAAAAGCTTGCGATATCCCTCGATGCGCTCCAAGGTATCCTCGTGCCGTTGCGGATCGGCCTCAACCGATTCGCCATAGACACGCAGGTCTCGCATTGACTCTTGCAACCCGAAAATCTGATTTCGAATCGGCTCTAGAATGGCATCGAGGCCTGTGTCAAGCTTTGCGGCGTCCTCTAGTCCGCTAATCGCAGAATTCACGACATCAAGCGCGTTCAATTCTTGGTCCACGATTGAATCCAAAGCTTGGTTTACTGCTCGCGAAATCTGATCCGAATGTCTAAGCCTAGCTTCGATGCTCTGAAGTTCAGCAAATTCACAAATAATAGGTTCAAAGCTCCGAATTTCGTTTGACTGAAATGTTAAAAGATCTATTCTATGTTCGCGCTCTCGTTGCCCCTGCCT
>JANNJE010000481.1:0-1694 GCA_031405735.1 Armatimonadota bacterium
GCAAGAGTGATAGGAATGTTGTGGCTGATGAATTCGCCGCGGTTTGCAATCCGCTCCATATAGTAGTTCCAGTTCCAATCGGGACCTGGATCGGTATGTGTCGCACCGGGAACTTCGACGTGGCCGATGATGCGTGTTCGGTTCCGAGGAATGCCGTGCCGCTCGGAAGCCCACCAAACGAGGTCGGCGGAAGAGTTGTACATCGCGCTCGTGAACCAATTCGGATCGTTGACGAATCCTTCATGCTCGATCCCGATGGACCATGTGTTATAGTTCCAGTTTCCCGCATGATAGCCAACGTCTTTGTGCTTCACCATTTGAGTGATTGCGCCGTCAGAAGAGCGAATCACGTAATGGGTGCTGACATTTGAGGCAGGGTTTTGGAACCATGAAATCGTTCCCGCATAAGAGCCTTGGGTGACGTGAATGACAAAATAGTCAATCGGATATGTGACGGGCCGATTCGAAACCGTGAAATTCCCTGCATTGGCGGCAACCCACGCGGCAAGAGGATATTCGGCTTGGGCAGGAGCAAAGGCAGACAAGCATACCGTTCCGAAAATCGCGAGTTTCTTCATGCAGATTCCTGATTCATTATAAACAACTCAGCGCAGAAGTGGGACGATCAGGTTCAAACTGAGCCTTCAATCGCGTGCTTGTCAGCAACTATTGGAGTGCCGACGAAAAGAGCTGCAACAAATGCGACTCCCGCAGCAAAGTAGTAGGGTAGTGCGGGCTTCACATCAAACAAGACACCGCCAATGCTAGGTCCTACAATAAATCCAATGCTTCGCGACGACTGAATCAGCCCGAATACTTCGCCTTGCCTGTCTTCGGGTGTGACTGCGCTGCAATAGGTGTTGATGGTCGGGTTCGCAAGCCCTAGCCCAAATGCCCAAAACGAGCTCGCCAAAGCCAAAGCAAGAAGGCCAGGTGCAATGGGCGTCAATGCAACTCCAACAGCAACAGAAATGAACCCGATTCGTAGCATCCAGCCCACGGAAATTCGATTGGAAAGGAAACCGTAAATGAGTCCAATGCCTGCGGCAAAAAGGGATTCGTAACTGAAAAGCCACCCGAATTCTCGTTGGCCGTACCCTAATGTGTGCTGAATCAGGCGTCCAAAAGTTCCTTCCAAACAAGCAAGCACCAACCAGCCAGAAACGGCAATAACCAAAATTCTGCGCAATGCTGGAATATCTCGCAGAAGTCCGAGATCGAAGCCGAAATTCTTCACTCCGGGTGCCCTTTGCTCGGTTGGTTTTTGCCATGGAATCCAAATGAGAATAGCGAGGCAGGCCAGAGCTGACATTGCCGCGGCAACGGATCCTAAAAGATAAGAGCCTCCGGTCGCGGCAAGATGCCCACCGATTGCAGGGCCTGCGACCAATCCGAGCAAGAGTGCGCTGCTCGATCTCCCCATTGCCGCTGCACGTTCTTTTTCGTCGGTCAAATCCGCCAAGTACGCCTGTCCGACGACTACATTGGCAGCTGCCAATCCACCGAGAATTCGAGCGATAAGAATTCCAAGCAGACTGGGGACAAAAGCATAAATCACCATTGAAAGGGAAGAGAGGGCGGTGCAAACAAGAAACACCGGCTTACGGCCGATTCGGTCGCTCAACTTTCCCCAACGAGGAGAGGCAATAAGCTGCACCACGAAATAGCTGGTGAGCAAGAGCCCAATAACGAGC
>JANNJE010000482.1:0-1927 GCA_031405735.1 Armatimonadota bacterium
CAAAGCTTCGTACTGATTCTTGTATTTTTCGTTTATGGCCTTGATCTGTGCCGTTTGCTTTGGAGTTAGATTCAGCTTTGCAAAAATCTCTTCTTGCATTCTTCGTCCAAACCCGCCTCGTTGCCCCTGCTGACCCTTTTGGCCCGAACCTACACCCGGTGCGCCACCCTTAGGACCCGCAGCTTGCGCAAATGCGCTTGAAACGGCACCGACTAACATCATTGCGGCCAATGCCGCTACTGTAATCTTCTTCATAATTTTTTGCTTCCTCCAATGCGAAGTTAATAGAATTAACGCTTGCCTGCTTTTGAAGTTCACCCTAAATTCAAATTTAGAGAGAAATCTGTGTTGAGCTATATTTCTCGAGCAGTTCCTGAATTGTAGCTGACGAGTCGTTTTTGAACTCGTCCTTTGTACCGACAAAAGTGAGCTTTCCGTCTTCCAAGAAGGCAATTTTGTCCGCGACACGAAAAACTGAAGTCACATCGTGGCTCACAACGAGAGAAGTGACCTCATACTTTTTTCGAACGCCCACGATTAGTTCGTCTATCGTGTAAGCAGTCACCGGGTCGAGGCCAGTAACTGGCTCGTCGTACATAACCATCTCGGGTTTTAACGCTAAGGCGCGTGCAATGCCGACTCGCTTCTTCATTCCACCCGAAAGCTGGCCGGGAAGCAAGTCTTCAGAACCCGTTAGCCCAACCATCTCCATAAGCTCCGAAACTAAGTCATTTTGCACCGCATTGGGCAATTTTCGATGCCTCTTGACTCCGAAAAGAATGTTGTCTCGAACCGATAAGAAATCAAAGAGGGCGGCACTTTGAAAAACCATTCCCATTTTCTGGCGAGCCTCTTCAGGGCTCTTTTGAACGTCTAATCCGCCAACCGTAATCGTTCCAGATTGAGGGGAAAGCAAACCTGCAATACATCGCAGAAGTGTCGTTTTCCCGCCTCCGCTGCTTCCCATGATCGCCATGATTTCGCCAGCCGCAACTTCCAGAGAAACGTCGTTCAAGACAGTTCTGTCACCAAACCGCATTGTGACATTCTTGACTGAGATCATTTTCTGAGTTTACATTGTTCCGTTTGTTCGGGTTGATTAAAGTCTGTCTGGATCGGTTTTCCATACAGGGACAAACCCGAATCAAGAAGGGTACAACCATTGACATGGCCTACTGGCTCATGAAATCTGAACCTGATTGCTATTCAATTGACGATCTGCAAAGAGACGGAACCAATATGTGGGAAGGTTGCCGAAATTACACGGTGCGCAACTTTTTCCGAGACCGATTCAAGCCAGGCGATCTCGCGCTCTTCTATCACTCTAGCGTCAACCCACCTGGAATTGCGGGAATCATGGAGATTGTTTCCCTTGGCTATCCCGATCCAACCCAATTTGATCCGTCCAGCGAGTATTTTGATTCGAAGAGTCCTAACGAGACGCCGCGCTGGATAACCGTAGACGTAAAATTTGTAAGCAAGATTGAACCGCTCATATCCCTTCAAAAGTTGAAGGAAACGGTAGGGCTGGAAGCGATGAACGTGGTTCAAAGGGGCCAACGACTTAGCGTCATGCCAGTTTCAGAACCGGAATGGAAGATTATCGAATCTCTAATGTGAAAAAATCACGAAGCCTTCTTCTTTGTAGCGAAGTGAACCCGCCGATTTCTTCCTTTTCGCTTGGCGTCATACAATGCTTCATCTGCGGCCCTGATTAGATCGGAACGATCAATTGTATTCTCGTCAAAGGTCGAGCAGCCCAAACTGACTGTGATCTGCCGATCCGACCAATTTGCAAGCTGCCGATCCTGGACTCGCGCGGTTACGACGAGACCGGCATCCACTACATCTGGCGCACCTACTCCGAGCGCGCGCGCATCGACGCCTCCAACAGCAACAACCATGGCAACCACGTCATGTGGCGCTA
>JANNJE010000483.1:0-3984 GCA_031405735.1 Armatimonadota bacterium
GTTATTCGCGAATCGCGAATAACGAGTAACGAAGAGCGAGTTAAAGCGCGGTCAAGCCCGCGCACTCCCAAATAAGCATGAGAAGAACAAAACGACCGAAAAGAGAGGCCTCTCCAGATCAGTACATCAACCGCGAGTTGAGCTGGCTGGCGTTCAATCTTAGAGTGCTTGCAGAGGCTCGGAACGCCGCGAACCCATTATTAGAACGCCTCAAGTTCCTGGCCATTTTTGAATCGAACCTAGATGAATTCTATATGGTTCGCGTTTCGGGATTGATCGAGCAACTTGAGAGTGATTATTCGAAACTGACTCCCGACGGCCTGACTGTTTCTGAGCAGCTTAGGAAAATTCACGAAGTTGCAATTCCGATGCGTCAACTCGCAACGCAGGTTTTTCAAAAAGAACTGATTCCATATCTGGAAGTTGAAGGAATTCGGATCAAAGAATACGCCGATCTTTCTCCTAGGAAACGCCGCGAGGTAGACGATTATTTCAAGAGCGAGATTTTCCCAGTTTGCACGCCTTTGGTACTCTATCCAGCTTCCACTACGCCGTTCATTTCCAATCGAAGTTTGAACCTGGCGGTCGTGCTGGCAAATCCATCTGCAGAGCTTTGCTTGGCAAGAGTCAAGATTCCAAGCATTTTGCCTCGAGCAATTCGGACATCGGCACGAAACAACGATTTCGTAATGATCGAAGACATCATTGCAAACAATCTCGATGCTCTCTTCCCAGGCGTTGAAATTCGTGGTGCCTACTCATTTCGCGTCCTACGCGATGCAGACATTGAAATTCGTGAATTAGAAGCTGCAGACCTATTGACTGCTGTTGAGGAAATGACTCGAAGACGCCGCTTTGGAGATCCAGTTCGGATTGATTTGAACCCGAAAATGCCGCAAGACGTGCGTGCGCGCATATTGGCCCTGTTGGAGCTTGACGAATCGGATGTTTTTGAAGTATCTGGTTTGATTGGGCTAGATTTTCTTTGGGAGATTGCGGCCTTGGACCTTCCAAAACTCAAGTATTCTCCATTCGCGCCGTTTCATCATGAGTCCCTTTCTAGCTCAGAAGCAATCTTCGATACCATTAAGAAGGGTCCCGTTATTGGACATCAGCCGTTTGATTCTTTCCGGCCCGTCGAGGAGTTCATCGCCTCGGCTGCCAAAGATCCGAAGGTAATCGGAATCAAACAATCTCTATATCGGGTCGGTTCGCATTCACCTATTGTGGAATCACTTCTCGAAGCGGCAGAAGAGGGAAAGCAAGTAGCCGTTATGGTCGAACTGAAAGCCCGCTTTGACGAGAGCAATAATATCGTTTGGGCGAGAGCCCTTGAGCGTGCTGGAGCCCACGTTAGCTACGGATTCAGCGAACTGAAGACCCATTGCAAGCTGTGTCTGATCGTGCGAAGAGAAGGCGGTTCCATGCATACCTACGCGCATATAGGTACGGGAAATTACAATCCAGCTACCGCCAGGCTCTATACCGATTTAGGGATTTTTACAGACAATCCGGACGTTTGCCAAGATATTGCTGAACTGTTTAACTACTTGACTGGATTCTCTAATCAATCGAGCTATCGAACCCTGTTGGTGGCTCCGATCAATCTGCGCGAAGGCATCATTGAACGCATCGAACGAGAGATTGAACATCACAAAAAATCAAAGAACGGAAGGATTATTTTCAAGTTGAATTCGTTAGTTGACCCAGAAGTTACCGATGTTCTCTATGACGCATCTCGGGCCGGAATCAAGGTGGACCTCATCGTTCGAGGCATCTGTTGTTTACGTCCGGGCGTTCCGGGTCTGAGCGAAAATATAACGGTCACGAGCATCGTGGGCCGATTTTTGGAACACAGCCGGGCATATTACTTTGCCAATAATAACGATCCAGAATTGCTTATCGGAAGCGCTGATCTGATGCGGCGCAACCTGGATTTGCGAATAGAGGTTCTTGCTCCCGTACAAAGTGCCGAACTCGTGCGTCTCGTCAAGCAGGAAGTCCTCGATATTTGTTTGCGGGACAACACGAATGCTTGGAAGCTGCAAAGTGATGGGAGTTATGTTCGGCGAAAACCGACGAAAAACGAGCCAGCCTTCAACTGTCATTTGTGGCTACTTGCCAACCCGACTTCCAAAAGTGCCTTTGAGAAAGCCCGCTCTGAAAGCCCTACCATCGAGCGATCTTCATAAATATTTTCAATATCCGCGAAACTGTGAGAGGGTACCAACGTCCTGGTATCGAATCAAGAGTTCTATGGAGGGAATTCACTCATGTTAGCTACTTGGCTGCCCATCGCTGCGGCGGCGATTTCTGTTCTTGCCATTTGGTCTGGTAAACGGCAATTTCCTATTGAGCCAGATTCTAAAAAACTTGGCAAGTCTGCACATTTGGGGGGTGGGCTTTGCCTTGCAATCGGAATTCTTTTAGTTCTGGCAGGATTCATTTGGCAAACCAACTTTCCTGGAATTTTGCAGGCTGGCATCGGTGCTCTCATCGGCTCGACTGTTGCAATGATCGCGGGATTTCTAGGCTCTAGATTTGATCCGAGCCATGAAAACAGATACGCTGCAATTGCTCTGAGTGCTTTGGCTATTGCTGTTTGCGCCTTCTTCCCTGCCGATGTCCGGAATTCGAGCATTTTGGGAGTTTGCTTTGGAATTTCTACGGGTGCTTGGATTCTCGGGGTTGCACCAACACATTGGCCGTCTTCTGCGGCGACAAGTGCATTTGCAATCGGGCTTGCCTCGATTTTTGGAACATACGGTTATGGGGATCGGGCAAGTCAGTTCCCGATCGTTTTTGCGTTAGCGATAGTGATTTTGGGCATCGTCGCTGAAACTGCAGTTCCGAAATCTGTAGCCAATCGCTCCTCAATTCTTCCCATAGTTCTGTCTGTGTTCGGAGCCGGAACTGCCTACCTATTGGCAAGCAAGTTTGCATTTATCGGCGATCTTGGAACTCTAGCTGCGCTTGCGGCGGGTGGAGCATTGGTGACTCATTGGGTTTTACCCGCCACCCGGAATGCAAGCGGAGCGACTTCTGCTCTCGCAGTTCTACTTTGGATCGGATTGGCCACTATCGCATTTGGAATCCGTAGCGGGTTTGGAATTGCAATAGTCTTTGTAACTGCTTCAGTTTTGCTTCTGTGTTTTGGCAATGCAAGAGCTATTCTGGCACTCGGCCCTATCGCCGCTATCGCCGCGTTTCGGCTTCTGAAAGAGATGTCAGATTCCACAAAGGCACTCGACATCGGCCAGCATTACGGAATGATGGGGCTGGTGGTCGGCGCGACTATCGTCCTTGTTGGAGTCGAATGGCTACGAAGTGTTGAAGCAAAATCGGATTCAAAAATTGTAATTGCGGGAGCATTGTGGACGGGCATTTTCGTTGCGATTCCGGCGTGTATCGCCATTGTTTTGGGTGCAAAGGGATTTGTCGGAGCGGTAGCCGGTGTCGGTTTTGGGTCGGTGATTGCACTCTTAGTTGGTTCCAATCGCTCGCTTCCCTTCCAAGCCCTTACTGCCCTGTTGCCATTGATGCTTTTGGAATACCCTTGGCTTACGGAAAAACTTGACCTGACCAGAGACCTCAAAGTGCAGAGCCTTATTGGCTTCGCCATTGTTCTCGTAATACTCTCAGCCGCGATAGGCTGGCTATCTCGCACGGAATCAGCTCCAGAAGGAGCGTAAGAAAATGAAAAGTTCGTTTATCAAAACTATTTTGCCGACTGCGGTCGGAATTGCTGCTGTGCTTGGCGTAATGAGCCATGGAATCACCAAAGAAGTGCCTCTTGGAGGAATTCATGGCATTGTCACGATGAAGGAAAATGGCCGCGCTTTGCCTCAAGCCTTTGTCGAATTGAGGCCGATTATTCTCGTTCATCAATCGAATTGGAACGAGACTGACGAGCGACGCGATCATTTGCGCTTTGAAGCTGATGAGAAAGGGCACTATTCGATGCGAGATATTCAGGCAGGAGAC
>JANNJE010000484.1:0-3230 GCA_031405735.1 Armatimonadota bacterium
AAAGCAAAATTGGAACTGACCCAAGCCTCCGAATACCTGCGCAAGCTGGGTACCGGTGCTGCTGTTATCACACTCGAATTGGAAACTTTGGTCAATAGCGAAAACGATGTCTGTGGAATTGTCCTTTGACATTCTTTCGAACCAATCCCTCTCTGCCATTTGCGTCATCGGGAAATCGCCCATAAGCAAATATTGGGTGACCTCAGGGTCGTTCATCCAGGCGATACAGTTCGGCAAGTGCTTTTCTATATCTATGGGCACAAGCCGAGTTTTCGTTCCAGTCCAACCGTATGACATTTCCTATTGTGAATGGTCTTTCTGGGACGAACGGGACTTAGGACTATTTTGCGGACTATTTTGCGGACTGTACCTGCTCTACTATGCACTGTTTGAATTCGACCACGAGAACAAGTGGATCATTGCATTGGTTTCGTTAGGAGGAACCGGAATCGTTGCAGGGCTCGTTTCACTTATGAGGTAATCCGAATTTTCATTGATATCAAATATGGAATAAGGCAAACATGAAACACTATTCTAAATGCCTCGTCCTCTGCATTGTATTGGGTACGATTTCGGCTTGCGGGAAAGACCAAGCCGTAATGGTAGGCAGTCCGAGCGAAAAAGGTCTAATCAAAGAATCAATTGATGAAGCGAAGAATGTTGGTACGAAAGCTACGGAAAGGGAGCAAGCGAACGAAAAGGACCTTTACGGGGGATAAGCAGGAAGCATCTTCTTTGGCGTCGAATTGTAATGATTCGACCCATGCTCCCCTTTGCCGTACCTCTTACAATACTGGCCATTCAAACAAATTTCTTCTCATCGCCCCAATTCATTTCAAGGGCCAACTGGGGAGCGAAGCCAATCGTCCCCCCATTCAAAACTCATCAGCCAACCAGAATCACAATTCACCATGCTGGCGTTCCAACGAATCGAAACCGGACATTTGCTGACAAACTCAAAACGCTGCAAACCTTTTCTCAACGAGAAGACAAGCTGGAAAACGGCAAGACCAAGCCCGCTTGGTCGGATATTCCCTACCATTGGTACATAGACTGGAGCGGGCAGCTAGCCGAATGCCGCGACATGAACGTTGTCGGCGATACAAACACCGAATACGACACAACCGGTCACCTTCTCATCTGTTTAGAAGGTAATTTTGAAGTAGAAGAACCGACGGGAGCGCAAATCGTGATGCTGAACCGGACGGTTTTTTGGCTCGCCGTTCGGTTCAATGTAATTCCTGAAAACATTCAGAGTCACATGGATTTTTCCAAGCAAACCGACTGCCCAGGGAAGAATTTGTATGGAGAGATTGAGAAGATTCGGTCGAGGTGGAAGCTGATCAATACAAGCCTTGTCAAGAACTTGTAGTTTCCTCCAACATCCTCCGGTACGCCCCATACCGTTCCTCGGAAACCGTGCCAGCTTCTAGGGCATGCAAAACTCCGCAGCCCGGCTCAGAAACATGTTTGCAATCATTGAACTTACATTCAAGCTCAACAAATTCGGGAAAGGAAGCCAGCAAGTCCTCTGTTGAAGTCTCCCAAATTCCGAAGCTGCGAATTCCCGGAGTGTCTATTAAAGTTGTGCCGTTGCCCAGCCGATGAAGCGAGCTTGTAGTAGTCGTATGAGTTCCGCGGCCATAGCCTTCGCTTACCTCGCCAATTTTCAAGCCAAGTTCAGGTGCGAAAGCGTTTGCAAGCGAAGACTTCCCTACTCCCGAGTGCCCGACAAATGCGACCGTTTGCCCTGCCAAGTGATTTCGAAGGTCTTCAATTCCGATTCCGTCTTCGACGGAACAGAGAAACACAGGCAATCCGATTTCTTGATATGGCTTTAGTTTTTCAAGATCGTCTGAATCCTCGAGAAGATCAATCTTATTCACACAGATAACTGGATTGGCTCCGCCGTTCTGAATTGCCACAAGGTAGCGATCAATGAGCCGGGGATGGAGCGGAGGGCTCACGACAGAAACCACAATAACAACCGAGTCAACATTTGCAACGATAAGCTGTTCTTTGTTCGCAGTATGAACATCAGGTCGAGACAGCTTGGTTCGACGTTGCTTAACGGAAAGGATCGCTGGTTCGCCTTCCAAGAGGCCGACGGTGACTTCATCTCCAACGACTATCTGATGATTTCCGATTCGCGCTTTGAAGGTTTCAGTTGCTGTTTCTAGGAGAGTTTCGCGGGTCCAAACGCTAAGTATGATTGCGTCCTGAACATCCGTTGCACGCTTTAGAGTTCGCTCTTCCCGTTGAAAGGCCCGAATGATCCATTCGTCAAGTGTGCCGGAAGACTTCCCTGCCTTCTTTCGAAGATAGGTGGCTTGTTTGATGAGGTTTTCGAGCTGCTCTGGCGAAAGATGCGAGAGCTGGTTTGCAAGTTTATTTGATGTAATTTTGTTCAATTCATTTTGTTCCGTTGATAGAGACACGAACAAGTCGTGAAAATTGGCGAGAACGAGTCCCCTAGCCGTTGGAACAATGCAGAAAATGCGAAGTTAGCGCAAAAGCGCGGAGGAGCTCATGTTTGTTGAGAGTGTGTGGTTTTCCATATAGTTGAGACCTCCAAATAGATTTGCCGCGTCAGCGAACAATTTACGATACCCGATAGGTTGTTGGTTGTTTGCGTCGTTTAGTGCCCGAGTTCACACCAATCGTTCAACTTCGAGATGATTCAGTTGGCCGTCCTTCGAGCGCCACAATCACCACAGTACACACCGTCGGGAAGACCCTTTGCCCCGCATTTGATGCAAATCCAATAACTGGGATTTGTTCTCTTCGCATTTGATTCGAGCTTCAATTCTGGCGTTCTACTGTTTGGAACCTGAACCCAACCCGTTGCAAAGGCTAAAAAGACTAACTCGACCATAACGACCGCTGAAATCACCGCCGGAATTTGCCAGTTCGACTTCGTCCGTTGAACTGCTTGAAGCGTTACAGACGTGGCACCAGCCTTTTCGTCTATGGCTAAGACTTCTACCGAACTTGGCAAACGATCCATTTCTGTAGTACTTACTCTTTTGCAACGTAACTTTAGGATGGGCCGGATGTGCACATACACTTCGCGAGTTATGCATATTCCACCAGGTACAGCAGTTCCTTGCACCCGCGAGGCGATGTTGACCGCATCGCCCAAAACGTCACCGTCCTCTTCAACGACGTCGCCGACATGAATTCCTATTCTGATTTGGACATTTTCGTTGGGGACATCAAACCCCAAGCCA
>JANNJE010000485.1:0-2315 GCA_031405735.1 Armatimonadota bacterium
CAGCCAGACTTCCCAGCCCACTCCGCTGGCTCCTGCAGCTTGGTCTTCCCAGTCATCCTCAACTAATCGTACATCATGCTTGCTCGTGTCAAATCCCAGCGCATCTAACGAGCCCATATAAAGGTCCACAATATTGTCCGGGCTCGGCTTCATGATGACTTGATATTGGTAGTATCTCTGACTTCGCTGGGGGTTCCTCGTGTAGCGTCCATCGGCGGGACGGCGGCTCGGCTGAACGTAAGCAACATTCCATGGATTCGGCCCCAAAACTTTGAGCGCGGTCGCGGGGTGCTTTGTACCTGCACCAACTTCGGTGTCGTAACCCTGCAAGATGGCGCAGCCTTGCTTCGACCAATAGTCGTTAAGTTGAAAAACAATGTTTTGGAAGGTCATGGACCAAAAGAGAATACCTTTCAGCCTCGTGCTAGCTCAGCATAGGGTGCAACGAGTTGCTATTGAGAATTGAAATGAATGGACTTGCGATGCAAAGTAGCCACCACGGCAAAGCAAACAACTACAAGCAAGCACCATGCTGTAAATTTGCCGGGGTCTACCCAAGTCCAGCCATTTTTCTGATAAGGGTATTGGTAAGCACCTAAGGCAGAGCAGATATGTTCTGCAAACCAAACGAAGAGTCCCAACAGAAAGAAAGCAGCATTGAGAGGGAGTTTGAAGCGACGATCAACATTGATGAAGGTTACTTTCGTGCTCCAAAAGTTAGAAACTACGAGGAGGACTACGAACCATCGGCTCTCTGTCCAGAACTTGTTTAGGAAGAAGTTCATATAGATAACAATGCTGATAGCAAGAATCCACTTCCAATTGGGATAGTTCTCAAGTTGAAGCTGAAAGTGCCTCCAAGCTTGAAGCATATAGCTTGCTACGCTTGCATACATAAATCCTGAATAGACAGGCACAGAACCAAGACGCCAATTCCCTGAGTCTGGATAGCTCCATGAGCCGTGATTCACCTTGTAGATCTCTAGGCCCAATCCGCAAAGATGAAAGACTCCCAGCATGCAAATCTCGCGCAACGATTCCAGTTTGGCGATTACAAGCAATAGCTGAGCCGACAAACATGCGATAAAGATGAAGTCGTAACGAGCCAGTCCTGCACTCCAAAAACTCGAAGCCGCAATCGTTGCAAAGAGAAACAGGGGAAAGATTGCGGAACGAAAATGAATAGCAACAAATGCAACCGCTTCGGCTACAACGGCACGACTCGTTTCGTTGAACTTGACTTGAAAGAAAGAGTGCATGAACGATCTCTGGAAGTAACAGTTGAAACCCGCGAGAGATTCCATTTGCCCTTTTTGACCCCTCAGTTCGATAGACCGATCAGAAACTGAGATCCTCGCACTCCCTTTGCGTGACCGTTACAGGTTTGATTCCAGGTAACTTTCCCCACATGCCCGAAAAGCACCTCGTGATCATTGACGGATTCAGCCTTTTGTTCCGCGCTTTCTTTGGCACCAGGTATCTCAGTACCAGCGATGGACGCCCGACAAACGCACTCTTTGGCTTTACCGGAATGCTCTTTTACATCCTTGAAAATGTAAAGCCAGATGCGATTGTGATCGCCATGGATGCGCCTGGCAAGACGTTTCGGCACGCCGAATATGCCGAATACAAAGGCACACGAAGAGAAACCGACCCAGCGATGATCGCCCAGATACCTCCCACCTATGATCTGATTCGGGCACTGGGAATCCCGCTCATAGAAATGGTTGGATACGAAGCCGATGACGTTGTCGGCACTCTCAGTTTTGTCGCTGAAAAGAACGGGTACTCGACAACTATCGTTTCGGGAGACCTTGATCAGCTCCAACTCGTTGACGAACACATTTCCGTACTCACAACTCGACAAGGCGTTACGGACACCGTAATCTACGATGAAGCACGGGTCATGGAACGGTACGGCATCAAGCCGACGCAATTGCCCGATTGGAAAGCAATCGTCGGAGACTCGAGCGACAATATCCCCGGCGTTCCGGGAATCGGTGAAAAGGGTGCAACCGCGCTGATTCAAGCGCACGGCAGTGCTGAAGGGATTCTAGAAGCATTAGAAGCCGGCCAAGTTGACCCAAAACTGGCCAAAAAGCTCACGCCCGAAGTGTGCGAGCAGTACTTGAAGTCAAGATGGCTTGCGACAATTGTTCGAGATGTGCCGGTCAAATACGATTTTGCCCCATTCAAAGTCAATGCCATGCAGATTGAAGCCGCCAAGTCGTTCATGGAATCATTTGAACTCCGAACTCTTGGAAAGCGAGCTGTAACTGTTCTTTCGGCATACATGGAGGGTGGTGCTGTGGCAC
>JANNJE010000486.1:0-2257 GCA_031405735.1 Armatimonadota bacterium
CGCGCGAGCAGCTCGTCGTGGAGTTGTGAAACGCGAGAATTCGAGGCAGGAAGTTATCAAGTCTGAATTGTCGTTCTCTAGTACCTGTTGGAGGTAGGCTGAAACGATGTTTACGGGCTTAGTGCAAGCAGTCGGCCAACTTGTCGAAAGTTCAAGAAATTCAATTTGGGTGAGCTACGGAAGTGCGTGGCCGGATGACCCATTGGTTCTTGGCGAAAGCATTGCGGCCAATGGATGCTGCCTTACTGCCGCCGATATGCGCCCTACACAAGTTCGCTTTGATCTCAGCGGAGAAACCTTGACTCGAACAACATTCGGAAAGGCTCACATTGGAAGCAAACTGAATCTTGAACGTGCTCTCAGGGTCAGCGATAGGCTCGGTGGGCACATTGTGCAAGGGCATATTGATTGCGTCGGAACTGTGGTAGGCAGGACGGCAATGGAAGCAGGTGAGATATTTGAATTTCAGGTTCCAAGTGAGTATGAGCAGCTGCTTGTGGACAAAGGTTCCGTTTGCATTGACGGGATTTCATTAACTGTCATCGAGCCAGCAAGCGGCAGCTTTCGATCTGCAATCATTCCCCATACTCTAGAGCAAACGAATTTGAATTCTAGAACGGTCGACGATCTTGTCAACGTAGAATATGACATTTTAGCGAAAACGATTCTTCGACTAAGCGAGCCATATAAGTGATCATCGCAGTTTTCATTATGGTGGTCGGTCAAGCCAAATTCGACGATAGAGTGGGTGCGAAGCACTTCGTAGACCCAAAGAAGCTGGCAAAGCCTTCTAGGTCGGTACTGTCTATCCCCAAAATCATCAGAGGGAAAGGACTGCCGCAACTCCGAGTACCTAAAGGATTCAAGATTGCACTGTTTGCAACGGAAATGTTCTTTCCGAGAAACATGGCAATCGCCCCGAATGGAGATGTCTTTGTCGTAGAGGCCGAAGCCGTGCGGGTTCGAGTGCTTCGTGATGCTGATGGAGACGGGATTGCAGAAACCACAAGGCTCTTTTGCTCTGGACTTCGTGGACCGCACGGAATAGCGTTTCATGGCAATTACCTTTACATCGCCAATACGGGAAACGTCATTCGGTACCGTTATGAGACAGGGCAATTGAAATCGGAAGGAAAGCCAGAAATCGTAATTCCAAATTTGCCCGCCAAGCCCGGATATAACATGCACTGGACCCGAAACATTACGTTTTCGCCCGATGGAAGCAGATTGATCGTTACAGTTGGCTCGGCGACAAACGACGATGTTGAGCCGTTCCCTCGCGGCACCGTTCTCAGCTACACGCCAGAGGGAAAGGATCAAAAACTCATTGCATCGGGAATCCGAAATCCGGTCGGGGTCGGATTTCGTCCGGGAACAAATGAACTTTGGATTTCGTGCATCGAGCGCGATTTTCTCGGGCACAACACACCTCCAGATTACATCACGCGGATTCAGGAAGGGCAGTTCTTTGGTTGGCCGTGGTTCTATATTGGCAAGAACGTTGACCCACTCAACAAAGGCAAGAAACCGCCCCGAACTGATGTGACGGTTCCAGATTTGCTCGTAGAGCCTCATTCGATTCCACTCTCATTTACGTTTAACGGCGGATCACAATTCCCTGCTGAATACAAGGGCAATATGTTTGTAGCGATGCGCGGCTCCACGAATCGAATCCCGCGCAGCGGATATAAGATCGTCCGAGTCCGTTTCCCCAATGGCCAACTCAATCCAGTTTATGAGGACTTTGTAGTTGGATGGGTGCCAGATCGGATGAAACAACAAGTTTGGGGGCGACCGTCTTGCGTTGTAGTTGCTAAAGATGGCGCATTACTTATTGCAGATGAGCCTGGGCATACGATTTGGCGGGTCAGCCATCCTTAGATAATAATTGATGTCTGAAGTCAACCGGTAAACTTTGCCATGCCCGAACTCTTACTCGAACTTGGCTGCGAAGAATTGCCAGCAACGTTCGTTCGCAAAGCCTATACCGATCTTCAATCAAATGTAGAGGCAGCATTGGGCGAAGCGGGCATCTCCTTTGAGCGGATCAACGAACCGATTGGAACGCCTCGCAGGCTAATCGTTCACTTGGTTGACCTTCCGGAAACTCAACCCGACCAAGTAAAGGAGTCTCGCGGCCCGGCGTTAGGTGGAGCATTTGACGCAGATGGGAATCCAACAAAGGCGCTCGAAGGATTCTGCCGCGGGCAGGGAGTCGAAGTTGCCGAGGCAGTAAAAAAAGATGGATATATTTGGG
>JANNJE010000487.1:0-4391 GCA_031405735.1 Armatimonadota bacterium
GGCGTCACGGGGTTACGACGCGCCGAAGTGCACGCGTAGGGTTGGGGGCGCCGGGGACGCGGGTGTGCTCATTCGGCCGCCGAGCAAAGAGAGGCACCTCATCGTCTATCTGCCATTCGATGAAGGAAAGGGAGACATGGCGAGGAACAAAACTGGAAAAACTCCTCCGCTAAAGCTCGGCCGCAGTTTTCGGGCAGACCAATGGGACCCAACTTGGAGCAAAGAATCACCGTTCAAGAAATAGTTAAAGGTGAAGATCTTCATAATCCATAGTTGACGACGGGTGAACCTGCCAGATCGTAATTTCGACACCGGGTGGCACTTGCGCGCACGGAAGATTTCCGAAAGAAGTCGCGGGCACTTGCCACGCTCCAAGTTTCATTCAATTGACGAAGGTCGCCTTCCACGGCCACACCCTCGAAACTCACGCCATCGAGCCATGATTTTCCGTTCCCATAATGGAGCAAACCAAGTTGGACAATTTCGGCATCGTGTGGCACGGTGACGACGATCTCATAGATCGCCCATTTTTCCGACGTGATTGGCCGATTCGCCATGTTGTCGTAAAAGGATATTCGACGATCTTTGCCTTCGACTCGCAACCAAAGTTGGGCTCGACCGGGAATCGTTCCGGCTTCGTACCGCACGGCAGCACGGTATCGGAACCGTTTACCTCGCATCGGCTTGGCATCAACCGCCTGCCGCACGTTGCCAAACAACTTCCCTGCGCCTGTTCCAAGCGTCAAGAGCAAACAGGCTTTTCCATCGAATGGCTGCTCCGCTGAGGTTGTCACTACGAATCCATCACTCGCCGATGCTTCGACCAAATGCCATCCCGTAGGTGTTGTGCTTTGCAGCGAATCCTCGAATCCGCCATTTTGCAGATTCGCGTAAATGGGAATAGTAATCGGCTGAGCTTGCGCAGGTAGGTTTTGCGGCAAGCCGACAATCGCTAACATTCGTCCATAAACAGCACCATTCTTTTGACTTGTGGCACGAACCACGTATCGCCCAGGTTGCGTTGGCGCTGTGTACAAGCCATCTCTCGTAATAACGCCGCCGTTCGGACTGACTACGCTCCATTCGAATGCGGTATCCGATTCGCCTTCGATGGAAGCGTGGAGCTGTTGCGTAGTCCCGGCCTGCAACTGGATAAAGGTCGCTGGAAATACGACCTTGCTCATAGGTCTGTCAACGACTGGCCGCTGCGATTGATTGGCAAGCACTAATCCGCATGCATAGGTCGTCTTCGCGATCTTCGCAATCTTCTCGAAATCAATTTTGGATACCTCGTCACCTACGCCGTGATAATCCTGGTGGAATCCAGTTTGCCACGCGAACGTCGGAATTCCTTTCCCGAAATAACTTTGGTGGTCCGATCCCCCTGGCATACGGCCCGATCCCGTCTCGTCGTCGTTCACCATGTTGAATCGAAGTTTGAGAAACTTCGCGTTTACGTCTCGCACGGTTTTTTCGAGGAGCGTGCTCATCTTGGTTAGACCACGCGGATGCACTTCGTCGGGTTCGGTGAGATCCATAAACTTGGGGTCTGAAGCGGCAAAAGGCTTGCTCTTCCCGATCATGTCCATGTTGATGTAGGTGATAAGGTTCTTGAGATCAATCGTAGGGTTGTTAACGAAGTGTTGCGAACCCCACAGTCCCGATTCCTCTGCTCCATGCCAAATGAACAAGAGCGAACGCTTAGGAGGTTTCGCGGTAAGGAACGCATGGGCAATTTCTAACAATCCAACTGTGCCAGACCCGTCGTCGTCGGCGCCGTTGTAAATCTGATCGCCCGTCGTGCCCTTGCCGACGCCCACATGATCTATGTGCGCGCCGAAACCAACATATTCCCTCTTCAGCTTGGCATCCATTCCAGGCAAAATAGCCACAACGTTTTGCGTCCAAGCGAACTCTTCCCTTGCGGAAACGGTGAAAGTCAATGATTTCTCCGTAGCGAATTCGAAATTTCCCACTCCGGGATCGAGTGCCTTGGTTGCTTGAGATGCTGAAACGGGTTCGTCCGCGAAAAGCTCAATAACAAATTTCGGTCCTGCTACGAAGAGCGGCGTTTCGGACGAGGATGAATTCTCCGTTTTAACAGGAACGAAAAATGAAGCTGGCATGGATTCGCTTTGGGAGTTAGCCGAGAAATCCGTTCGAGGAATTAGAACAATGCCTGCCGCCCCAAATTTCAACGCAGCTGTCTTTGGCGTCAGATCTGGCGATTGCGGTCCACGGTCAATATCGGCTGGTGTGGAGCCGAATGGATAGCCGTCGCTCACCACGATGATTTTTCCCTTGATATCAATGCCTGCGTAGGGGTCTACGCCCTTGCGCAATATCCGAAAGCCATGGCCCACATATACCAGCCGCGCCGATGCATGACCTTGGCCTTGGCCGCCGATCATCGCTTCGCGAGCATTCAGGGTTGATCGGCTCCACGAAATCTTGCTGAGATCGGGATCAAAAACATTTCGTGTCAATTTGATCTTTTGGAAGAAGGAGCCTGGATCGCCTGCAGGGGTCGCTCCCCACAACTTGAGATGGGCGGCGACATACAGGCAAGCGATATCAACCCCTCTCGAAGGCGTTCCCCGACCCTCCAATTCGTCGCTTGCGATGAATTCAAGATGAGCTTTCAGTCGTTCCGATGTGATCGTCTTTTCATTGCCGAATTTCTGCGGGCGTTGCTCAGCGAATCCATGGTTCGCGAGCATGACTGGTAGAAGTGCGAAAACGAGCATTTGGTGAGGCTACCATAGCGCTAAGCAATGTTTGTATTAATCAAAAAACGTTGCTTGTCTGTGGCTCCGATTGGTTCGAATTCAAAGGATTAACTGAGCACGGACAAGCTTTCACGGTTTTAGCGACAATATAAAGGAAGGCAAACCGCTTGACCGTGGCACGATTTGGTGGATACCAAAGGATTTCCCAAGAAGCTACTGATATAATCCCCCTATGGCCGGGCTTCCTGAACCCTTCGCGTTTGCTCACAAAGATGAGTTCTTGGCTTTGCCGCACGAAGAAAAGCCGCCCCATATTTGTGAATGCCTGCAATATCTGGAATGGCGGCGCGGAATCGGCGAAGTGCCTTCTAGCTTTCCTCCCCCCAGCCAAGACCAATCTTTCCCATTGGAAATGCGGATTTTTCAACATCGTCTTTCTCCAAATCGTCTTCCAGATGCTCAACGGTATGCATCACGATCTGCTCGAAAATCTCGCTTCGCCAGCGGTGCTTTTTCAAATGGTTTGCCGCATGAACCATTTCCCCCGCCTTTGGGTCATCTTGCCCCAGGATCAGAGCGCAATCGTGGAACCGCTCGATCATATCTTCAAGCTCTTCCTTTGAGCAGAGCCGAACGGAATCGGTCATCAGCATTTCGCGCAGAATTTCCTTGCGTTCCTCGCTCTCAAGTTCTTCATCCCACCGGATAGCGTGAATCGGTTCCCAAAGCGGATCGTCGGGCGGAAAGTGCAACCGCCATTTGATGCATGCGGAATCTTGCATAAGGCTCCGGCGGCGTTCTGGCCCGATGTCTTCGGATTCGGGAAACGAGGCTGCCGGATGAGGGAATTCGGTAGGGACATGGGTAAAAAGCTGCTTCCAAAACGCGTTGAACTTACCTTTGGTTCGGTCTTCCCTTCGTTTTTCCCAGTCCCGGCGAATCCGGTGGAGGACGTAGGCAGGATCTACTTCTGCTACCAAAGGTGCGGGAGCGTCCTTCAGCAAGTCATCGCGCATGGTTGGCCAAACCAGTGGTTGAACTTTGCCAACGATGACATGAATGAAGTTGTAACGATGCACCGCAATGATGAGCGTATAGTGCAGGTCTGCGCCCTTGATAATGCCGAAAAAGTAACCAACATAACCAGCACCATCGGGGCTGAGCATGATTCCGTACGAACCAATCTTGGGCAGATGCGGCGCTTCGGGTTCTTGTGGCAATTCGGGCGAGGGATTGAACCCGGCGAGCTTGACGAGATAGAGCGCCTTTTTAAGGATTTTGCGCTCGTTTGGCTCTTCGATTCCCTTGAGCAGTTCGTTTACGGTGTCGCAAAGCTGCTGGCTGGGCTGTTTTTTGGCGAGGGCTTCGAAATCTTGCCAGCGCCGGTTGCGTATGCTATTGCTCCATTCGAAGCGCATTTGACTATTTTAGCCGTGCCGGGGAGTTTTGGATTCGGGTTGATAGGGCGGATTTTGATCCCCTGACACTTCGCGAAGTGGAATCAGCAAACAATACTGAAATGATCTATGTAGGCGAACCAGCGTTGTGAGTTTCACTTACGCGCTTTGAACCAAATACCCCTTCAACTTCTCCTGCATTTCTTCAATCAACTCTGCCTCTACAAAAATCCCATCTTCCCGGTACTCGACCTTCAGCACCCGG
>JANNJE010000488.1:0-2684 GCA_031405735.1 Armatimonadota bacterium
CCACGACAGGCATAAATTGCTCGCGAAGTCGCTTGCTGATGATTGGATCGCTAAAGAGGAACCGCCGGTCCCAAAGTCCGTTGTTTCACGTGCAGCCCATTGGATGGCCGTTCATCATCCAAATGAAAATGGGTTTTTTGGAGTCTGCGGCTTCACGGCGAGCAAGGTCAAGGTTGAGCCGCCATGGGATTTCCAGCCAACGACTTTCCTCCGCGGTTGGAAGCACAGCTGCAATTTTTGCGTCAATGTCAACGGAGCTTTGTCCAATGAGTCCATAAAACAATATGAGTGGAAGCAACGCCATGTCAGCAGTATATGCCAAAAAACTTAGACGCTCGCAGGCATGGGGCCAGATGCGAGAAGCTCGTCAAGGCTTAATTCCTCAATTTCCCCTTGCGATTCAGGCCACATTTCAAATGGGCCGCAAGTGTCGGGGTCGCTGGGCGAACTCCATGCTCCGAAGATGCAATAACCGTTCCACCGCCCTTCATAAGTGAAAGGGAAGCCAACTTGGCTTGGATTCTTTGGCGCTCTCGTATACCGTCGGACCATCAAGACTTCGTTTGTGATCGGATCAAATGTTCCTTCCATTTCGAATTCGCCGTCTACGTCGGTGCCTGTTGCGTGAATCGAAATTTGGGTAGAGGCAAACTCTATGGCTTCGTGACGTTCGAAATCTGCCGCAGCGAAATTTCTTCCTCCATCGCAGCTTGAATTCGAACGCGAGATTTTGAATATCAAGCGCTCAGACAGCCGAAATCCCTCCTGGATGGACCATCCCGACCAGGGTCCTGAAAGCGTATGAAATGGCTTTTCTTTCATTGAGGCTTCACCAATTTTTCTTGCCGCCTCTTGTTCACTCTATATCGTAACGCATTTTCTCAAAAATTCCTAGCCGCATTTTTACGGCATTTCGGCTGGCATAATAAATTGTGCAAGTCGGATTTCTTCTATTGTGCGAATACGCTTCCCAATTGGCCACTGGTGCGCCAGTTTTGGCTGGGGTGTTTCGGGTGATCGGCTCGCATGAAATTCCAGCTCGTCTAGACCCTTTTTATGTTGCGATTGAAGTCGAATGCGACCCCCATGAAGGAGATCGAATCCATGAAATGACTCTGCAGATGGTGGATGCTGACGGACAAGTCTATTATCGAAACGAGTTGAGCTTAGAAGTGCATCGTCGCCCGGATATGCTTCCAAGCAACGTTTACTCATGGTTTCGAGTTTTTGTGGAGAAAGAAATTCCTGCGCCAGGGGTTTTTCGGTTTGATCTTCTTTACAATGGAGACGTGATTGGGCAGACGAGGTTTGAAGTGCGGGGGCCGGAGCAGTGACATGGGTGAATTGGGTGAAAAGGGGTGATTCGGATGAATTGGGTGGAATTGCCCGGTAACCCAAGTCAAAAGTCAGCCCAATTCACCGCTCCACGGCGGGTACCATCTAGAGTCATTGAGGGCCTGTAGCTCAGTGGTTAGAGCGGACGGCTCATAACCGTTCGGTCGCGGGTTCGAGTCCCGCCGGGCCCACCAATTTTGACTTGGGTGATCGGCGTGAAGTGGTTGACATGGGTGAACTAAGCAATTCGCTGATTCGATTTGAGAAAAGTTTTTTTGGGACTTGGAGTGACCAGTCAGTTTTCCGTCCAACTCATCCATGTCACTCAACTCACTAACCCGTATCACTCAATGACCCAATGACCCAATTTGGGTATACACCACTCATGCTCTCGCTTTTGAATACTCTCTTTGCTGCTGCCACTCTTGCTGGCAATTTCGAAGTCACTTTGCTTCATACAAACGACTTGCACTCCCACGCCGAACCAGTCATGATTCGTGGAAAGAGCTACGGCGGCTATGCGCGACATGCAACCTTGATTAATCAAGCAAGAAAATTAGACAAGAATCTGCTGCTGCTGAACGGCGGAGATACATTTCAAGGCACCTTGTACTTCAATGTGTACGAAGGCCTGAGCGATCTTGCATTTATGAATCAAGTCGGATATCAGGCGGTCGCGGTAGGCAATCATGAATTCGACCGTGGTCCGAAAACCCTTTCAGAATTTGTGAAACGAGCTAACTTTCCTGTCCTTGCGGCCAACCTGGATGTGAGCAACGATCCAGATTTGAAAGATCGAATCAAGGCTTGGACGATTCTTCATGTTGGAAAAGAAAAGATTGGAGTAATCGGAGCTGTTACGCCAGACTTGCCGACTATCAGCGACATTGGACAGCACGTGAAGATGAAGGAACTTTTCGGCAGCATAAGTCAAGCAGTTTCTGAATTGAAAGCGGCAAAAATTTCAAAAATATTCTTAGTCAGCCATTGCGGATATGACCTTGAAAGAGAAATCGTCGCCAAAATTCCAGACATTGATGTCGTAGTCGGTGGGCATAGCCATTCGTTTTTGGCAAATGCTTCATTTCCCAAACTAGACGGTTGGCCAACTCCCTTGGGGCCATATCCTACTATTGTCAGACATTCGGGAGGCAATCAATCTTTAGTCTTGCAGGGCTGGGAATGGGGGAAGATTTTGGGAAATATCAAAATACAATTTGATTCCAAGGGGCAAGTTTCTGGCTGGAGAGATGCGACGCCAATGGTTGTGGACGACAAAATCCCAGATGACCCGACAATCGCAAACTTGATTGCTGCTTTCCAAAAGCCGATTCAGGCGACGATGATGC
>JANNJE010000489.1:0-2475 GCA_031405735.1 Armatimonadota bacterium
GAGAACGTGAAAGAGTTTTAGAGGTCATTCGGAAGGGAATTGAAGACCGTCCCAACATCCCAAAATGGAGTGCAAAGCAGTGATCCTAGAGGGATCAAAGCTTAATAGCCTGGGGTCGAACTTGAGAGACCCCAGGTTCAAAGTGCCGTCAAACCTGCACCCCAGAGGCGGTGCCAGAACGTAAAAATCCGATGTTATAACGACCCCAATATCGAAAGCAGGTTCATTTAAGACATGCATTCCACAGAACGTATCTCGAACCGCGTCTGAATCGAATCAGGCCGATTGCGGTATCATCTTTGCTTCCCAGCGTGGGGGATTAGCTCAGTTGGGAGAGCGCCTGCTTTGCAAGCAGGATGTCAGGGGTTCGAGTCCCCTATCCTCCACCATCTTCTCGAAGCCAAAGTTGAACCTGAACTTGCATGAAATGGGGGTATTTAGATTGCAGAACTCGAACTTTCCAGTTTAGGATCACGGTGAGGAACGTGACTGAAACACGACATTTCCGTTGCGTGCGTCCATTTCCAGTTGGCACAGATTTCCTATTGGCAATCATATGTCGCTATTTGTATCTCGCTGTTCCAAACATAACTCAAACGGAACCTTCAACAGGCACCCCCGATGAAACGGGAGGTTCATGAGCAGTTGAACAGGCATTATTTCATTCTGGATCGAGTCGTTGAATCATAATCTGGTTATGAGTCAGAAAATCGAATGCTCCCGAAGGACAAGCGTTGCTATCCGAACGACTATATTATCGACCGCAATTCTTCTCGCCGGCGTTTGTGGTGCTCAAAAGGAGTATCTCGCGGGATACTTAATCGTTCCCATCAACGGAAAAGTTGACAGAAGTTACAATGCGGGGTTTTCAATGTATGTTGCTGCATGGCCTTTGCTTCGAACGTACCCTGGCCACCAGTTCCAGACCGGGCTTCCAAGCACCTGGATGTTTGCCCAGTACGACACCCAACCTCCGAAAGACATGTATTCCGACATTGAGGGCGGCCTTGGCTGGTGGCGAGACACGCGATTCCCAACTGAAATTCCCAAATTCATAATGGGAGGAGTAGGCCCAAACTTCTCTACGATTGCAAACGGACCCGCGCATGGCTGGGGGACTTGGGAAGAGCCTAGGGGGCTGTACGGAGTTGCTCAGTTAAGCCCTCGGCTGCTTTTCCCAATTGACGGGTTAAACCTCAAACAAGGCACCTGTGGAGAGTTATTCGGCTACGGCTACCTCAACCTTCCATTGACTGAAAAAAAGTCAAAAACAGAAGGGTTCGAGATTCCAACTGGTAACAACTGCTGGACCCTGTTTATCAATTCAGAGAACTTCAAGGGTCCCGTTGCCTTCTTCGTACCAAATTTTTGGTCAAAAGGCGCGGTTAAGGAACCTAGGCTTTCTGGTCTCTTGCTTGATACACGGCCCTCAGATCCAAAGCGACATGTCCAAATGGAAACCCAATACATCCCGTGTCGAGTAGCCACAGATTCTAAAGGTGAATCTTATGCTCGAATCGCTCCAACCGCGTTCCCGCGTAATCCCGACGGCTCATCGACACTCATCAGACAAGATACGGTTTACAACTCGTCTGCACTGTGGAACTCCGTCAATAGTTGGTTCAAAGGTGGAGCGCCAATTAGCGGAAAAATTGCTCCTGAAGGAGCCTTCGTTCGCAACTTTGAAAATGGTGGCTACGCCACATGGGAAATAAGGACTCCGATCCCAGGCGGAAAAGTAGAAAAAGTCGCAATTGACTGGAATGCGTTTGCAACCCCCGCCGTGCCGTCATCGGATGCCTATGGCTACACCTGGGACTACGCTCACGTAACAAAAACCACCACCCAAAACGGCCCGCTGGTTACCCTTCCGGAATATTTCTGGCTCGAAAGCGATAAAGAAGGCAAGAAGAAGAAGTGGAAGCCCGTAAGCAGCAATCGAGTCCCGACTGAAACAGGACTGCAAAAGCTAGTATGGACAACTCCGGTGGAAAAGCCCGAGGAACCTTACACCACTCCAGATCAGCCCAAGTCCTCCTGGAAAAATCCTGGTCCTGTTGCCGGCCCTTTCACCGCGAAACTTGGTGATGGAAGCACGGTCACGTATTATTGGTACCGCTTTGCCGACCAACCTGCACTGCTCAACTCCGATCTTTCTAAAGCCGAACGGGAGTTAATGCAGGTGAAAGTCGAAAAGCTTCATCGGGCATGGCCGATCAATCGTGACTACCTCGCCCCGCCGAAACTGGGAAAACTAGCCGACCTTGACCCTGCCCAGATCGTGAAGCCCCCTAAGGGTCTGGAGGTCGGCTATGTGCCGATTGCGACCCGTCAGTCCATTGGTTTCCGCTAGAATGGCAATCGGCAACAATGTCATTTCGAACCTCAAAGCCATCATGAAGGACAATTCAGACCCACAACACAGTGCCATTTCCCGGCGCAACTTTTTGCTCTCGGCCTCTTTCGCTGCGACCG
>JANNJE010000490.1:0-4858 GCA_031405735.1 Armatimonadota bacterium
TCAGAATCCATTTTGGAATACTTCAAGCTTGGCTTTGCTGGTGGATGAACCGCTTTGGCGCGTTAATGCGATTGTCACTTTGGTCGCTATTGTCGCTCTTGACGCTGTTTCAGATTAAGCGTTCTGTAGATCAGATTGGGCTTTGGGGAAATGTGCTTACAGCGCCTCTTTCGGGGCCGCCTCGTCCGACTCGTACCGTGCCATGATCTCCTTTGGGTCGCCGTCGGCATGAATCAATCCTTGTTGGAGCCACAGGCAACGGTCAGCGACTCGAAGAATATCATCCGCATTGTGACTAACGAAGAGAATGCTGCCGCCTTGTGATCGAAATTCTGCTATGCGTTCGAAGCACTTTTCCTGAAACGCATTGTCGCCAACTGCAAGCACTTCATCTACAAGCAAGATTTCAGCGTCTACATGGACAGCAACGGCAAAACCGAGCCTCGCGAGCATTCCTGATGAATAGGTTCGTACGGGCGAATCAATATGCTTTTCAAGTTCAGAAAACGCAATGATGTCGGGCAAGCGGGCCAAGACTTCCTTGCGAGTGAGCCCCAAAATTACACCGTTAAATGTGACGTTCTCAATGCCAGTAAGGTCTGGATGGAATCCAGCACCAAGCTCCAAAAGCGGAGCTATGCGGCCCCGAACATCTATCGTTCCACCAGTCGGCTTATAAACCCTTGCTAAAAGAGACAGCAATGTGCTCTTTCCTGCTCCGTTTTTCCCAACGATTGCAATCGTCTCGCCTTTGTGAAGGTCAAACGAAATTCCCTTCAAGACTTCCAATCTTTCGATTTGCCTCTTTCGCCACCACAATATCGCGGTCTTTAGTCCAGCCGCCCCCGAGTGGCTCAACAAGAAGGACTTCCGAAGGTCTTCAACTCGAACGATAAATTCACTCATGGGCGCTCGACAAACCTCCATTTGAGTTTGTTGAACACGGCATAGCCAATGAACAAAATTCCAATCGAAAAGAATGCTGCGAAGCCTAAAAGCCCCCAATCCAACGGCAAGGGATCGAGTCTCACATTGTTTGAAATAACGGGTTGGGGATCCAGCAAGATTTTTCTGTAACTTGTGCAAAGTGTTGCAATGGGATTCAAATGATACAAAACGTATTTCCAGCTCGAATCCTTGAAACTGTAAGCTACGTTCTCGCTGAAATACATGATCGGGCACGCGAAAAACAGAAGGTACATGACTACGGTGACAATGTGCTTTACATCCTCATAGAAAGTGTTCAATGCGGAAATAATCAGTGCCATTCCTGTTGACAATGCAAGGTGAATGAGCAAAACGATGGGCAAAAGAGCAGCCGTTGCTGGGATCGGAAAATCTTGCGGATGACGGAGCCAAACGTAGAAGATCAGATAGGCAAAAAACACCAGAAGAGCCAAGACTAAGTGCACGAAATTGCTAAGAATCATTGCGAGCGGCAGAATTTCCCGTGGAAAGTAGATCTTCTTCACCATTGGCAATGCGGTCAAAATGGATTGCGCAGAATCCAGCACGCACGCTTGGAAGAAAAGAAATGGCAAATATGCGGCAAGCATATAAGCACTTAGATTTTCAGTACCATTGTTGAGGAAGTTCTTGAATACAACGGTCATCACGAGGACCGTGATAAGGGGATTCATTAGTGACCAAAAGAATCCCAAGAAGCTGTTTTTGTAACGAATCCGCAGTTCGCGCTCAACCATTGTAAAGAGCAACTCGCGAAACCGCCAAAGCTCCTTTAGTTCAGCCAGCATCGGTGGATTCTACCTTTGGGCAAGTTTGTTGGTTTGAGCCTTTGCTCTGACGATTTGACGCATTTTCAATCGAACGGTAACGTCTGAACTTAGATTTGGGAGCACGCTCTTGCTTATCAGCGCAAATCTCTCTTCCTCACGGGCCATTTGGTGCAAAACGATGTTCCAAAGTCCTTCCGATTTCACCCGAATCGTCATCGGAATACCTCTACGGCTTGTGTCAACAAGCACGTTTCCGGCGGCATCAACGACCTTGCAATCAAAGACTGCAACATCGCCTTCCAAAATCGTGCCTCCTTCACCAGAACTCAGGGCTTGAATCCAGCTACCAGGAGCGCGTAGCATCGCGGCTTCTGAGGCATCCATGGGACCATAGAACTCGCGAGGAATCGGCTGAAATCCCAAGGAAACGAGTCCGATATTTCCTGCAAGGGCGATTAGGTAGGTCATTTGTTTTGGTTGTTGGTTATTGGTTATTGGTTTTTGGTTATTGGTTATCAGAATGCCTTCATCCCCGATCCAATCTCTACCAATCATACAATACGACTTATCCCTGAGACGAATCTGGCAGATGAGAAGGCGCAAGGTTCGCAATTTCGCCTGTCACCATAAAAGAAACCCGCTCAGCGATGTTAACGGCGTGGTCTGCAATTCGTTCTAAATGGTGAATCGCCAATAGCACCCAACTGTCTGAAATCACGGCGTCTGGCTGGGCTTTCATGTGAGCATGGATTTGTTCACGCAGATCGCGATAAACGTCGTCAACTTCGTCATCTTTTGAGATGATCTCGTTCACCATTGCAAGGTCGCGGCGGACGAATGCTTCGATCGAAAGGCGGATCATGATTCGCGCTAAAGATGCGATCCGAGGAATATCAACAATCGTCGAAGTGCCAAATTCCTTTTCAATTTTCATTCCAGATTTGGCGATGTCTACAGCAAGATCGCCAATTCTCTCGATGTCGGTAATCATTTTCATTGCCGTGCTGATGGCGCGAAGGTCGCTGGCAGTGGGCTGTTGAAGCAACAAAAGTCGCAAGCAAAGGTTCTCGATTTCGACGTCCCTCGCATCAATATCGTCGTCTCGCTCCAAGACTGCCTTTGCTTTTGCCACGTCAAGTTCAAGCAGCGACTCTACAGCCGTAGCGACCATGGATTCGGCGATTGAGGCCATCTCCAAGAGCATGTGTTCGAGCCGCTGCATTTCAACGTCGAGCACATGGCGTGAGTGGCTGGGTGTTTCCATTAATTTTGGTCTGCAAACGTATCGCTACATATAGTAACGACAGTAAGTTAAGACGGTATCAACGCCCCAATCGCATCGGTACTAACGGAAAGTTACAGGCGAATCTCAATTCCCCATCTACGGTTTCTTTCGGATATGCTCTGCGACACTCTTCCTGAACTCGCGTGCATCGGGATGCAAAATGGCACCCGACAAGTTTTTCAAACGGATTTGGAAGCTCTCCAATTGGAGCACCTGGAATTTTTCCCAAGGTTTCCAAAGTTGGGGCAGATTCTATGAGTGCAGAAGTATAGGGATGGCGCGGATTCTGGAATAACTCCTCGGTTGGGCCGCATTCCACGATCTTTCCTAAATACATCACTGCCATTCGATCAGCCAAATATCGAACAGTGGTCAAATCGTGCGATATGTACAGGAAGCTGCATCCAAGGTCGCCTTGAATCTTCTTTAGCAGATTCAAAATCTGCGCCCTGATGCTCAGGTCAAGTGCCGCGGTTGGCTCGTCGCAAATGATCAGAGGTGGGCGTAATGCTATGGCTCGTGCTATCGCTACTCGCTGGCGCTGTCCTCCGCTCATTTGATGCGGATATCGCGACAGGTGTTGCTCGGAGAGCCCAACTTCTTCAAACAGAGCTTTGGCATCAACCGATTGACCCTGCAGTGCTGCAGGTTCTACCGCTGAGCGCTCAACGGGCCAACGAGGGTCCAAACTTGCAAACGGGTCTTGCCAAACCATCCCGATTCGCGAAGCACTATCAGGACTTGCGCCAGCCACATCCCGTCCAAGCAGCGAGATTGAACCTCCCGCCAACGGTTGCAAACCTAGGACAGCCCTAGCAAATGTCGTTTTGCCGCAGCCTGATTCTCCAACGACAGCTACTATTTCGCCTGGTTCAACTGTCAGGCTAACGCCGTCAAGTGCTCTAACGATTCCCGCGTTTGAAGAAAACTCAACTGAGACGTTTTGGGCGACAAGTAAGCTCATGGCTTACTCCCGCACATAGCGTTTACCCCGTAAAACAGCCGGTTGGACAGTTTTTCTAGAAAGTCTTGCCTTTCAACACAAATCAGGCGCGTAACTAACGGCGAAACCTTAATTTGCACCTGATCTCCAGTTAACAGATGCAGTTTAGTTTGCCCATCTACCGAAAGTACGGCATCGCCAACAGACTGAATACCCAGTTTGATTTCGGCCTCTGCCCTAAGGACGAGCGTTCGTGCGTTTAGTGTATGCGGAGCGAGTGCCGTTAGCATCATTGCTCTCATTTTTGGGTCCACAATCGGGCCGCCAGCAGACAAATTGTATGCAGTCGAACCTGTTGGAGTCGAAATAAGAACTCCGTCGGCGGGATAGCTCGCAATCGGGAGTCCGTCAATCATTACGTCAAATACCATCATCCGCGAAGTTACGGCCCTTTGTAGAACGGTTTCGTTCAGGGAGTGCGTAGTGGCCACCGAGTTTCCGTTTCGCATCAGATCGGATTGAAGCATCATGCGTTCTTCGATGGGAGCCTTGCCATCTAAGACCATGCTAAGAATGGCTCCAATTTCTAGTGAGGTGGCTTGCGTTACAAATCCAAAGGAACCAAAATAAATGCCCAGAACTGGAACCCCAGAAATGCAAGCGGCGTGGGCAGTTCGGATCAGGGTTCCATCCCCTCCAAAGCTCATCGCAATATCTGAGCTTGCAATAGCCTCTACAGAATCGGCTGTCAAGCCAAATTGTTCGGCCAGTTCCGGTTCGACGCCGACTTCGATCCCACGTCCAACTAAGCTAGTTGCAACTTGTCGAGCGGCTTCCACCGCGTCAGAGCGACGGGGATTGACTACTAAACTGATTCGCACTGCTTATTGTGAC
>JANNJE010000491.1:0-5285 GCA_031405735.1 Armatimonadota bacterium
TGTATTCGATGGCACCAAGACCACTCCCTATGAACCCGAAGGCATTCCCAATCCACTTTCGGTTTATGGAAAGTCGAAACTCATGGGAGAAGCAGGCGCGCTTTCTGGCTCGCCCGATGCCATCGTCGTACGAACATCGTGGCTTTTTGGAGCACATGGAAACAGTTTTCCCAAAACAATGATCCAAGCTTATGAGGCCGGAAAGACGCTCAAGGTCGTCTCCGATCAAATCGGCTGCCCGACCTACACGGGCGACTTGGCAAGAATCCTCTGCGACATGATTGAAAAGCAGCTTCCAGGCGGAATTTACCACGCTTGCGGTTCCGAAGCGATGTCGTGGCACGAGTTTGCAACTCGAGTCATCAAGGCTTGGATAGACGTGAAGAGAGTAGGCGAAATGCCAAACATCGAAGCCATCACAACGAATGATTGGCTCACTGCTGCAGCAAGGCCGAAGTTCTCAGTTCTAAGTTCTTTAGGGCTTACTCAATCAGGAATTCAGATTGGCAATTCACTCGGCAAAGACATGATTCAGTTCTGCAAATTGCTCGTAAATCCTTGACACTGCCGACTATTACGGCGATACTAGGCAGATGAGGTCTGGAAAGGTAAATACAATTTGGCTCTTCGTTGGGGCATTAGTTCTCGCCACATGCATCGGCGGGAGTCTCCTTTTCACAAGTTTTGCGGGACTAGTTAAGAAATCGGTCGAGGACAAGCAAAAACAGAAGAGTGCGGAAACTGCAATGACGCAGAATGTCCGCAATGTGCTGGAGGGCCAAGAACTTGGGAAACGGCCAACGTTTGCAGATACGCCATACGGGAGGCAACAGGCCCTGACCTACGACTATTTGGCATTTACTGTTTCGAGCCAAAAGAAATTGCTCAGCGATCTTGAAGCCATCAAGTTCGATTGGGTGATGTCTGCCGAAGCCATTAAGACAAAGGAAGGCCTCAACGAGAGTCTTCGCCGGGTAGAAGCAGCTCGACTGATTGTGAAAAAGTTCTATACAGAATTGGAAACCAAATACGGAGCGATGATGGTCAAATTGAAGGCAGAAGCCGAGAGCGACCGCACGGCGAAAAACTTCCTTGCTGGGTTTTTAGCTCATAGTGAGGGGCCAAATGGTCCAATGGTTCTGCAAAGGGCGGCGCGATCTGCATTGGCAAGAAACCATGACGCTCTGGAAGGATGCATCAAAACTCTTCAATCTCTATCGGGCAAATATTCCGTAGACTCAGAAGCCTCGCTTACGTTTGATGCAAGTGTTCCCGATTCAACAATCAACAAGTACAACGCCTATGTTGAAGCAACAAACCTGACTTTGAATGAACTGAACTCCCTTGAAGCAAGGAGAATTCAGATCGCGAACGATGTGCTTAAGAAGTCAGATTAGCCACTCATGTGTGGCAAGTATCGTATAATCTCTTTAGCGCAAGCAAAGACAGTCTGCATGGGGAGCCAATCATTGGCTGAGAGGTACCGACAACCGTCGGGACGACCCATTGACCTGATGCGGGTAATGCCGCCGTAGGGATTGTGGAAATTCGGTTCGGTTCATCCCTTCCGTCTCTCGCAATCAAAGCGAAGACTGAAGCCGCGCAAGGAACCGAAAATGAAAAAAGCGTTTACACTCATCGAACTCCTCGTAGTTATTGCGATCATAGCCATTCTCGCAGCGATCCTTTTCCCAGTATTTGCCCAAGCCAAAGAGGCTGCAAAAAAGACAGCGTGCCTTTCGAACTCTCGTCAAATCGGGATGGCAACAAAGATGTACCTCGGCGACTACGACGACACCATGCCAATTTTTTACGCTTACAACAGCATTCCCTCCGCCGGGCAGCCCGGCCATAAAGGCGTCGAAGTGTTGCTACTTCCCTATTGCAAGAATCAAGAAGTGTTTAAGTCACCTTTGGACCAAGGCGGGCCGTATTTGGCAATTGACGTTCCCGGAGCGGATACGTACTGGAAAGCCTATGGAAGCAGCTACCGGTTTACGCAGTGTTTGTTCAGCAAAGTCCCAGGTGAGAGTTCGCAGAACAACACGATTCTAAAAGACGATCAAATCGTCATCGAAACCCAAATCGAATTCTCCGCCGAAACCCGCGCCATTCGCCTCGAAATGTTCCCTTTCTTCGATAAGAAGTCGGATCCAGGCTGCGCCCGATACGGTTACGATTGCGACCCTCCTTACAACTATTACAAAAGATGGGGATCCACTGGCGGCTCAATGATCTTTGTGGACGGCCACGCAAAGCACATTTCCGGAAACGGCCAATTCGACCAAACGAGAGTTGATGTGATCGGACATAGGTCTGGCGAAGCCCATCCGACTAGCTGGACTGGAACTTGGTACGGAGTATGCGACTGATCGGCTCATTGGGTGATTGACGATGCTGAATGTGCTTCCAATTTCCTCCTACCAGTTTCCAATCCAATTTCTTCAACGGCGCAAAAACTGCTGTACACTAATCTCAGCTAGGTGAAAACCATGAAATTGCGGCACATCTTCAACGTATTCTTATTTTTAGCGGCAATCGCATTGACTGCCTCGAGCTATGCAGCCAGAGGCATAGTTACAAAGAAACCAGACGGCGGAAACGGCAGAATCATCATGACCGATTTGGATTCCCATAGCCCTTCGGCTGAGCCTGGCGACATCGTCCTATTTTTTGACAACCCAGCTGGCACGTATCAGTCCAAGGTAGGCGATTACGTAACATTCGATATCGGTACCAGCAGTAGCGGAACTCCAGAAGGACTAAACCTCTTGAAAATCAGCACCGGCCAGATAATCAGTGGAACATACAACCAAGATTTGACAATCGGGCGCGACCAAGCTTTAATCGTCACAAGAACTGGAAATGTTGGCGGCAAGATATCCTGCAACGGAGGAATCCTGGTCATCATCGGCGGCAGGCTGAGAGGCAGCGTGGAAGTTGACAACGGCTCCGTTATCGTGACGGAAGGTGCACGAGTCCGCGGCATTAGTTTCGATCCGCTCAGCACCATCCCAGCGGACGCTATTTTGAGCATTCAAAACAGCACAGTCAACGGGAACCTGAAGCTGAAGCGAGGTCGCGATCTCAAGCATTTTGGCAAGATAAGCTATTCGGACATTTACGGAAAAGTGGCCACCAGCGGCATTGATACCGTAAAACTGATCGGCAACTCGCACTTCGACGACGTATCTTCGAGGGCTGACAAATATGTGACAATCCATAATTGCAACATTAGGGGGAAACTGGAAGTGTTGCAGGCCACCGAGCGGCCAATCATTTTTGAAACCAGCGTCACCGGAACGGTCACGATTTCACCGTAGTTGGTTTTGACTTTGACAGCCATTTCTACCCTTTTCAAGTGGGAGGAATGTGTTTTTGACTATCTACTTTCGGTTGTACGGGGTTCCATAGCAACAAATCTCTTTCCAAGAAAATCCTCTTCCATCCGTGGCATCTTAATTCTTCGCAACAAACTTGCAACTTGCCATATAGGGCGACTTTGGTTCGCTCGAAGTTGTTATGCCCGAGTTAACAATCCCAGGTAAATGTGCTGGTTCGATTCAAAAACGTGGTTACGCAAGGCTTTATCAAGTCATAATAGATTCACTTTGCGCCGTTTATTGATGGGCAAACTTGGAGAGGATTTTATGAAGAGAACACTTTTTGTTTTAGGGTTAATGAGCGTTGTCGCCGCTTCTCAAGCCGTCGTGATTGCAACTTGGACTTTTGAAGGAACCACTACTCCGGCAGATTTGACCGATTCAGTAGCTTACGGCGGATGGTTGCCTGAAGTTGGCACAGGGATTGGCAGCGGGCTTCATGCTAGCGCACTTACAGATTGGAGCACTCCAGCAGGAAACGGTTCGGCAAACTCAATCAGTTCGAACCAATGGGCCGTAGGAGACTTCTATCAGTTCCAAGTCTCAACGATTAGTTTGAACACGATAACCGTTAGCTGGTCGCAGACAAGCAGCGGTACTGGGCCAAGAGATTTTAACCTGCAATACAGCACGGATGGAACTTCGTTCACAACTTTTGCTGGATATACAGTGCTTGCAAATGGTGCAAGTCCGAACGCATTTTGGTCTTCAGGGACCCCAGTACCCGCCTACAACTTCAACGCAAATCTAAGTTCTGTTACAGCGCTCAACAATCAGGCGAACATCTTCATTCGAATGACGGTTTCGAGCACAGTTTCTGCTAGTGGCGGAACTCTTGCCTTAACAGGCACAGGCAGAGTTGACGATGTTTCGATTGGAGGAACCGTTGTTCCCGAGCCAGCGACCATGGCTGTTGTTGGACTTGGCGCAGCCGCTCTTTTGCGACGACGACGCAAGTAAGAGTTTAGAAAACATCGCTTTTCAATTGGCCCGAGAGCCCTGCTCTCGGGTCATTCTTGTTTCATTTGTGCTTGATATCCGACTTATGAAACACTCGACTAAAGTTGGGCAATCTATTAGTGCTTAGAGCGAACTGAGTATGATCATGGAATGTCAAACGTCTGACTTTCCGTATCAGTTTCAGTTTTATGGAGGGCACTTCCCAAATGTTTGTCATGCGGATTCTAATTGGAGCGTTCGTTCTCATTGCGGCATTCGGTACGGTTTGCTCGCCCGAGGCAGCCCAATTTCGCAGGCAAGACTCACCGCTATTCCTCGTCAAGGTTGACCAAAAGTGGGGCTACATTGACAAGACTGGCAAGATCGCGATTGTGCCGCAATACCTTCTCTCGAAATCATTCTCGGAAGGCTTGGCGGCTGTTTACATCGGTGCAGTCCGATCAGGCAGCTGGGGCTACATTGACAAGAATGGCAAGGTCGTGATCGGGCCACAGTTTGCATTTGCGGAGTCGTTCTCGGAAAGCTTGGCCAAGGTTGGCATTTATGACCAGGCCTCGCTATCAAACAAATATGGCTACATTGACATGACGGGAAGGTTCGTGATCAAACCGCAGTTTGATGAAGCCGAGGATTTCTCAGAAGGAATGGCGGTCGTAGGCGTCTTTGACCGTGCCTCTCGATCAACCAAATTTGGCTACATTGACAAGACCGGCAAGATCGTGATCAAGCCACAATTCGAACGCGTGGTTCCGTTCTCAGAGGGTCTAGCAATTGTCTACCCTCTTGACGGTAAACCAAGCCAGCTTGCCTACATGAATTACTCTGGAAGGGTAGTGCTCAAGCCGCCATTCCAAAATGGGGCTCCTTTTTCGGAAGGCTTGGCGATCGTTTATACTGGCAAACTAGATAGGCTTGTGTACATTGACAAGACAGGAAAGGTCG
>JANNJE010000492.1:0-3524 GCA_031405735.1 Armatimonadota bacterium
GAGGGCAACCCAGGCCTCGGCGAGGGCGTACCGAAGAAAGCCTTCTATCAAACTAGGCGAGTCCATCGCAGGCAAGGCTCTTTCACAAAACAAGGTCGTTATTGTGCGAGATGTGCTAGTTGATCCAGATTACATCGGCCACGACCTCGCCGCTGAACAAGGCTTGAGATCAATGATCTGCGTGCCACTAATGATGCAAGAGCAGCCACTAGGGGTTATGAGCTGCTACACAAGCGATGTTCGGGATTTTGTCAAAGAAGAAATTGAAGCTTTGGAAACGATTGCTCAACAGGCTTCAGTTGCAATTGAACGCGCTCGAATTCAGGTCCGTTCTACGCTCCTGCAGGAAATGAACCACCGTGTCAAGAACAATTTGCAGCAGATCAATTCCCTGCTTCGGCTGCAAATGCGGCACGCCAGCGACCCCAAACTAACGGGATCGCTTCAAGAGACTCTTTCGCGAATATCGGCAATCGCCGCCGTTCATGATTTGCTATCAAGGGAAGATTTGGATCATGTTGGACTTCGGACGCTTGCCGAGACACTTGTCCATCTCCAACGAGAATCAATCGTTCTGCCGCATCATGAGATCGAATATCAGGTTCGAGGCGATGATGTTTTTTTGGGAACTGTGCAGGCTACTCAGATCGCCCTGATTCTCAACGAGTTGCTTCAGAACGCAGTCGAGCATGGTTTTGAATCCTCTCTCAAAGGCTCGATCCACATCACGATAGAAAATAGAGGTGGAGACTTTGGATTATGGGTATCTAATTTGGGCGACCCACTCCCGTCTGATTTCGACTTGCTTCGCTCGACAAGTCTCGGGCTAACCATCGTTGCAAGCTTAGTCAAGAACCTTGGCGGATCATTTGTTTTGGAGGACCGCCTCGGGTGGACGGTTGCAGAAGTTCGTTGCCATTTGATCGGGGCGGAGTGAGGGAAAAGTGAAACCAACAACCGACGGCGAACAATGTGGATTTTGGATTGCCGATTGTGGATTTCTCGAAAAGGCGGAAAGCGGTGAGCGAACAACCAACAACCAACAACCAACAACCACCACCAATAACCGACTACCAATAACCGAACCCAGCATACCTACCAGCCAAATTCTACTAGTAAATATTGAATAAGTCATTTGTGCTGGGTAAATGGTTTAAGCAGTCACTTGTAGGTGATGAAAATTGGAGGCAAGTGACCTCCGAAGCAATTCGTTCAATGAAGCAATTCTTGTTGCTGCCTGATGATCCTGAATTGCAAAATTGCGGTCGTAAATTGGATCAATTGGGAGCTGAAATAGCCGACAATGCCGAAGTAGAAACCCTTGGAAAGAAGATTTCCACGACAGTTGAAGGGGCTGCCACCAAACAGCAAAACGCGGTTGACGACCTTATCTTCAATCTTGACGAGTCGTTGCGAAGCTTGGTAAACACGCTTGACACAGCCCTGAATGCAGGCGATTCGATCGCCGATTCGGCGAAAGCATCATCCAGGAGGCTGCGCAGCTTGCAAGATGTTGAATCATTTGAAGAATGGAAGTCAGTTGTGCAAGATGAGGTGCAGGGTTTGCTAAAGTCGGTCAAGTACTATGCCGAAGTCAGCAAGGACATTCACGAAACATATTGCGAAGAAATCGAGACCATGCGGAGTCGGCTAGATGAGGCACAAACTGCGGCAAAGACAGACGCGTTAACCAGATTGCCAAACCGAACTTCGCATGAATTTTACTTGCATACTGCGATTGCGAAGGCTGGCGACGGAACTCCTTTTGCATTAGCGCTTTTGGACTTAAACGGATTCAAGAGAATTAACGACGAACTCGGCCACGCAGCTGGCGACGCAGCTCTCGTCGCTTTCGCATCGCAACTCAAAGAGGCAGTTGGAAGGAACGGCTTTGTTGCCCGATTGGGTGGTGACGAATTTACAGTCGTCTTAAAGGGAACGACATCTCAACTCCAAACTAAATTGGACCAGTTAAAGATTCAGCTAGGAAAGACACACATTGACCTTGCTGGCGAACCAGAGTATTTGCAGTTCAGTTGTGGCGTAGTTTCCATACTAGGAACTTCAACTTACGGCGTCTTAATGAAAGCTGCAGACGAAGAAATGTATCGTGCCAAGCGAAGCAAACAAACGAGCCGAGCATCGTAAGTCCGTAACAGCATGACCACTCATTGCGGCCACCGATTCATACATACTTTTTTGTATTGAAGATAGTGGGAACTTTCTCTCTAACCAAGTTGTAGAATTACATTGATGAGCCCCAGAATTCGGCCGATGGTGGCTTGGATTCTCGTCGTAGCAGTACTTGCTTCGAACGCTCTGGCAAACTCTGCGAATCACAGTGGCACCTGTTCGATGCCCTGCTGCAAGCCAGTGAAGATTGCGAAGAATCTGTGCTGTACTCGTCAGCAGATTTCGGAAATCAAAGCTATTTCGGCATGCGGTTGCATTGTTACAGCCTCCACTCCGGCATCAAGACACGACAATTTGATTCCGAAAGTTCCCGTTCAGATCATCAAAGACAAGGAAGATTTCTTCCAAAGTTGTCCAAAGATTGTAGAGCGAAACGAATTCTGTTTTGACTTTCCTTGTATCTCACTTCTTCCTTCAGGCTAGCACTTTAGTCGTGCCCCACCATTTTCACATTCGCTTTCATCCTTTGGCGCCCGATAGAGCGCCCTTGACCGAATGCAAATTTAGGAAAAAACAAATGTTGAAATTAGTAATTTTCGCGATCTACATCGCATCGCTCTTTGCTGTTAGCACAACCGCCATGGCCAATTGCAAAGGCTGTTGTAAAGGCAAAACTGCCTGATGCGCAACCCGCCAGGAACAGCCAGGCGCTTCGGCCAAGCTCGGCCGGGCCGCCGAGGACATTCAAGAAACCCGGCTCAAGGACAAGATAACGTTCTCCAAGAATGTGATGCGGAGCGGATCACCGGAATACACCCGGAGTTTCGAGGGGCAGATTTCGCAGAATATCGAAGATGTAGCCTCGAGGCTCAAGGAAGCGGCCGGTGCGCTCACTGAATCGGTAGAAGGAAAGCGGGACGCCGCATTGGAGCGGGCGCGGGAATTGGTGCGGGGGCTGGAGTCGCTGCGGGAGCGCATAGGGACTGGCGACTCTGCTGCGGGGCAATCGGGGCAACCGGGGCAACCGGGGCAACCGGGGCATCAAGGGCAACCGGGGCAACAAGGACAGCAGGGGCAGGGCGGTCAACAGGGGCAAGGGCAAGGACAGGGACAGGGGGGCCAGCAACAGGGGCAGAGTCAAGGTGGAAGCGGTTTCAATCCGGGGGCCGATGGCGGCCGGCCGGGCAGCATGGACCGAGGCACCGCCCGACAGTTTTCCCGGGAATTCGGGCTGCGGCGGGAAGCGACGGAAGGGCTGCGACGCGACCTGGCTGGGCAGAACACCGACGTCGCCGACCTGGACCGCATCATTCAGGATCTCAAGCGACTCGAATCGGGGCGGCCGTTCGCGGATCCAAAGAACCTCGAAGCGCTGCAGCAAGCAGTGATCG
>JANNJE010000493.1:0-7046 GCA_031405735.1 Armatimonadota bacterium
AATGGAGTCCAATTCTTGGCGAGTGATATGTCTGCTATCGGCAAATTTGGTTTGATCGTAATGAACAGCCATGAGCCATTCACCATCAGGTAGTTTTGCGTTTCGATCTCGAACAGCATCAAGTATTTCTTCTCGCGTATCGAAGTGGCCCAGCTGCAATTTGAGCAGATCTAGCCCAGTTGGAAGGATGTGGCAATGATTGTCAACCCACTTTGGAAAGAGCGTTTTGCCCGTACAGTCGTGTACTATTTCGGCCTTTCCACAATTGGGTCCTCTTGAGACGACCTTGCAGTCTTCAGTTAAGAGATCTTGAGTCTCCCCGTTTTCGTGCCACTGAAAGCCTGCAAAGAGTTCACGCATTGATAATCTCAATTACGGCTCGTTCTGCACTCTCCAGAGCGCCCTCGATGAACCCGAACCAGTTTGCGGTGTAATCGCCGGCAAAGTGTATTCGGTCATAGGGCCTTGAAATGTGCTGCAAGTGGTTCATTACAAAGCCAGGTGCCATGTGGGGAAATGCTCCGTGCGCGAATGAATCGCCCACCCAATCGTACATCACTCCCCGAACGAAGTGCTGAGAAGCTTCGGGCATCAATTCGGTTAGCTGCGAGATTGCAGCCTGAACCGCTTGCTTGTTGTGCAAAAAGTAGTCGGCGTCTTTTCCGCAGATGTAGCAGTTTAGGATAGGCACGCTTCCCTTTGTACCTTCCCAAATTTGCTGTACTGGCATGTCGCAAATCAGGCTTCCCGACCACTTTCGTGCCTCCCACCACGGCGAATCGAACTGCATGCAAATCTTGATGATCCTGCTCATCTCACAAGCTTCTATCGCGCACCTCTTTTCCTTGGGAAGTGCAGGATCGAAGACTATGCGCTCAAGGGCAGGCGGCGGCATTGTTAGGAGAAGGCGGTCTACTGTTGTTTCACCTTGCTCAAATTGAAGAATGACTTTTCGGTCGTCATGAACAATTCGCAGCAGCACTCTTTCTAGTTGAATTGGGGTCTTGATCTTGTTACTTGCGAGATCAAAAAGCCTACCCATGCCTCCGGCAAGCCGAAAAGCCGATGCGGCGTCATCATCCCTTCCAATGTAGTTCTTAAATCCGATCAACCAGCCGAGCAATCCAATTCGTTCAGGGTCGTCTCCTTCATCAGAGCGGTACTTTGCCATCAGCCACCATCTGCCGCGTTCTGAAGTAGCGTTTTCTCGAATAAAATCTGCGAGCGTTACATCGTCTAGGGCTGAAAGTTCTGGGTTGTTCCAAGGAGTGCTATCAATGTTTCGGCAAAGTTCGGTAGCCGCCGATTGCAAACGAAGTTCGTCTTCTAGAGCATCGTTCCATAGGTCATCTTCTTTGCAAGTCTTTCCTTCAAAGCAAACGATTCCCGGCCAGCGCGGGGTTGGGTCTGGCTCAACTCCGAGTGAACGGGCGAGATCTAGAGTTCGGTAGTGATCGGCGTCAACCCATTCGCCGCCGGCATCATAGGCAACTCCTTGGTTGTCGGTAATAGTGCAGAGCCTTCCGCCAACCCTGTCGCGAGCTTCGAAAAGCCGAACTTCGATGCCAGCTTTTTCAAGCAATTGTGCGGCACGAATGCCAGCGGCTCCCATGCCAACAATGCCGACTCTCATGGGTTAGCACGTTCCTTCTTTGCCATTCGGGCAATGGCATCGGCAATCAGCAAGATCAACGTAATACCTCCGACCGTTGCCAAAATCAAGGGTTCGGCGTCTCTTGAATAAAGGAAGATCGCCAAAGCGAGGGTAGCGAATGCAGCTGCCAAGAAGAGCCTGGAAATACCTTTCCTCCGAGCCATGAGAAGATTGAACACGATCATGACGCCACAGACACCCATTCCAACGAAAGCTGCGCTTTTGAGTTCTGGTGGCACTTTGTATGGATACCCTAACTTGGTGTACCTGCGCGGATTATGGCATCAATCAAAGCGAACACGAACAACCCAAGACTGACAAATCCATTCAAGGTAAAAAAAGCAAGATTCACGCGGCTGAGATCGTCTGGCTTTACGATGGACTGCTCATAGAACAGAATAGCCGCACTAACGCCAACTCCAATGAACCAAAAAATTTGGCTCCCTGTTTGCAACCCAGCTAGAACCAAAAGAGATATGGCGGCAAAGTGGGAGATTCGGCTGATCAAGAGGGCGTTCTTCTTTCCGAGAGTCTCTGGGATGGACCGAAGCCCGTTTTCCCTATCGAACTCTTCATCTTGCAGGGAATAGATGATGTCGAATCCAGCAGTCCAAAGCATGACCGCGCCAACAACAGGAAGAATGGCAGGGTGAAGTTCCCCAGTAACGGCGATCCATGCGGCGGCTGGTGCGATGGCTAACGATAAGCCCAGAATGAAGTGGCATAGAGGAGTAAATCGTTTACTGAAGCTATAGAAAAGTGTCACACCTAGTGCAACTGGGCTAAGTACGAATGCCAATGGGTTTAGCAGATAGGTTGAGATAATGAAGATCGCACAACTTGCATAGAAGAAAATGTTAGCTTGGCGAAGCTTTAGCAGTCCTGCGGGCAAAGCTCGGAAGGCAGTTCGTGGGTTATTCGCATCAATGTTCCGATCAACAATCCGGTTGAATGCCATCGCCGCGCTTCTGCAAGTGACCATTGCCACTATGATCAAACAGAATTTCTCCCATCCGGGCCAAGCCGCGGTGCGAACTGACATCGAACCCCACATCATTCCAATCATTGCGAAAGGCAATGCGAAGATAGAATGTTCGATCTTGATCATTTCAAGGTAGGTTCGAAATGCCGCAAATCCTCGAGCGGGGGCTATCATGGTGAGAGTTTACTTGGAGAGCGAAGAGCGGAGAGTGCAACGTAGTGCCAACCGCTTACCGCAACCTGCCAACCACCTGCTGGCAACTTGCCAACGCACTTAATCGTACTTCCAGCTCCCCCGATTCCGATCGTTCCAATTCCTTACATCGCCAGATTCCCTTGCTTGGAATATGGCTTCGAAATCAAGTTCGGCAACGGCAACTGACTCTTCGTTCCAATCAGATTCAGCCAGAATTCCGTTATCAGGAAATGGCTCAATAGATGGTGCAATGATTGCGCTAGACCCAACAGCAGAGGGAACTGGCTCTCTGCTAAGCGAGCCTACCAGCGAGCTGTGAACGACAAATATCTGGTTTTCAATCGCACGGGCAAGGCATGAGTTTCTCACTCGCCAAAAACCGTGCTCATCTTGAGTAAGTGCCGGGACGACTTGGCATAGAACTCCAGATTCGGCGAGCGCCCGTCCGGCTTCAGGAAATTCGCAGTCGTAGCAAATTGTGATTCCGAATCTCGGATCGGGCAACGCCGCCAAGGAATTTCCTGGTTCGATTTTCCATTCATTCAATTCAAATTGTGTCAAGACTATTTTGAGTTGAATGGCCGCTCTGCCATCCGGCCAAATTGCTTTAGACGCATTCACAAATCCAGATTCTGTTTTGAAGAAAGTTGAACCGGCAATTAGGCTCATGCCAAATTTCTGACAATAATCAACGATGGAATCAAGCGAACTGGGTGGAATAAGTTTGGCAATTTCGCTCTGTTGAAAATTCGGCAAAAGAGCTAGTAGTTCAAGCGTGAAGCATTCAGGGAAAACGACTAGTTCTGTGCCCTCAGCCTTACATGTATCGAGCAATTCGATGGCGTGATCAGTGAATTCGCTTGCAGACTGTATCGGCCGGATTTTCCAATTGACAGCAGCGATTTTCATGGTTCTTTCTCTTTCAATTGGCTTCCGAGTATTCTGGCACCCCTCCGGGGTGCTGGATTCGGGTGATCCTTTAACCCGGAGTCTCTCAGATTCGACTCCGGGCTATTAGGCTTTGACTCCTTCGGAGTCACTTCACTACAGTTCTCAAAATGGAATTCTCTTGATCTAAAGGGAATTCCTTTGAAAATGTATCTCACGCATGAATTCCCAAAATATCAAGAATGCGAGAAAGGTCATCGTCGGAATAGAACTCTATAACGATCCTTCCACCAACTTGTGCGGATTCAAACTTGACTGGCGTGCTGAAAAAGGTTGACATTCCATCTTGAAGATAGCGCCACTCATTCGGCACAGCCCCGCTGGCTTTAGACTTCGACTTCTCTGGCTTCGATTTCTTGATCGTCGAAGCAACTTGCGCTACCTTTTCAACATCTCGAACAGACAGTCCGTTTGCAACAATCTTTTGAAAAATGGCGAGTTGAAGGGCTTCATCTTCAATTTGAAGTAGCGCTCTGGCGTGCCCCTCTGTTATCAATCCGTCTTCGAGCCCTTCAAGAATCTTTGGCGACAGCTTTAGCAGCCGCAAAGTGTTAGCGATTGACACTCTGGATTTGCCAACTTTGGCTGCGATTTGATCTTGCGTAAGGCGAAACTCATCAGAAAGTTTCCGATACGCCCTAGCAGCATCGAGAGGAGAGATGTCTTCGCGCTGGACGTTTTCAATAATTGCTAGTTCCAGTGACTGAAGTTCTCCCGCACTCCGGATTAAAATGGGAACCTCGGTCAGACCAGCTAGCTTTGCAGCACGTAATCGTCTTTCTCCAGCAATCAGCTCAAATTTGCCGTTTTCAAGCTGGCGAACAATGAGAGGTTGCAAGATTCCATGCGCTTTCATCGAATCGGCAAGCTGTTGAATGGCTTCTGGTTCGAAACTCTTTCGAGGCTGATTTGGGTTTGGCGAAATCGAATTGACGGAGACTTCGGTTGTCGAAGTCGAATCAGCATCAGCTCCAAGTAGTTGTGAAAGTCCTTTTCCAAGTGCGCGGCGCATGGGGAGATTATGAAGGGAATTTCGGGGCCAAGTGGTTGGCAAGTAGTTGGCATGTGGTTTGCAGGTGGATACCACTCGCTTTCAAATCAGTTGTGGGAAGCACCATGCAGGTGTGAGCAATTTAAGATTGCAGCGAACAACCTGCAAGCAACTTGTCAGCCACTTGCCAACAAATTGCCGACGAATCCTCCCACAAATTCAGCTTTTTCGCAATGCAACCTAAAGTTATTCCATATCGCACCGAGAATTTCACATGAAATCTGAAGATTTTTCAAATTGCGATGAAAAAGTCGTGATGAGAGAGATTCGAGAGGAGCACATAACGTGAGTTTTCGAATAAACACAAACGTATCGGCACAAAACGCACTTCGGCACTTGTCAAATAATCAACTGGAGATGCAGACAACGATCGGCCGCCTTAGCAGCGGTATGAGGATCAATTCTGCTGCAGACGACCCTGCTGGACTTATTATCAGTGAAGGGATGCGCTCACAGTTGAAGGGCATCGAGCAAGCAATCCGCAATTCGCAAGATGCTGTGAATATGTCGAAAACCGCAGAAGCAGCCCTTGACGAAATTCAGAGCTTGCTTAGAAACGTCCGCGCTCTCGCCGTTCATTCTGCCAATACTGCAGTTGTTGATGCTACAAGTTTGGAAGCAAATCAGACCCAAATTCGTTCAACCATTCAATCCATCAATCGAATTGCAGAGCAAACGCAATTTGGAAACAAGAAACTGCTCAACGGTACTTCTGGAACTCTTGCAAACGTGACTTCTGTCAACTATGTTTCGAGCATCTATATGGGTGGAACATTTGCAGGCTCAACTGTTCAAAGCGGTGCGATCACCGTGGCAAAGGTCACACAAGGCACTCGTGGATCGGTTGCGCTTGGTAATTCCTTTGCAAGTTCAAACGCGATTGTGCCGACAGCTGGTTCGTTTGTCATCAACGGATATTCCTTTACTAGCACCGGCAACGAGACGGTTCAATCACTGGTCAATAAGATCAACACAATGTCGGGCACAACCGGGGTTACGGCTACGATTAGCGGTGCTGGTCCGGTCTCGATCAACTTGAATCAACAAAATTTTGGTTCGCAATTCGGAATATCGTTCTTCGATCCGTCGAACATTATTCACAACGCTTCATCGGCTAGCTCAACTGGAACTAATGCAGTCTTTAACGTTTCCTTGACCACCGCAGCTGGCGTGACGACTGTGCCGTTCACGGGTGGTCGAGGTCCAAATGAATCGGGTTTGAAACTTACCGATGCTTACGGTAACGCGATCGTAATGTCTGAAAACGGAAACTCGACGATTACAGGCGCGGATACTGTAGTCGGCCAGGTTACTGCAGGAAATGTACGATTCCAGATTGGCGGAAACGCAGATCAATCGGTTCAATTTTCCATGCCAACCGTGTTTGCCAACAGGTTGGGAACAGGCGCAGTCGCAAATATGACCATGGCTGATGTAGATGTAACCACGCAAACTGGCGCGCAGAACGCAATGCGGGTAATTGACGACGCAATTAACCAATTGGCTCGAATGCGCGGAGAACTCGGATCCTTCCAAAAGAACTACTTGGAATCCAACGTTCGATCGCTCAACATCGCTCAAGAGAATTTGACCAGTTCAGAAAGCCAGATCCGAGATGCAGATATGGCGACTGAAATCACTAACATGACTCGCCAGCAGATTCTCTCGCAATCGGGAATGTCGGTCTTGGCGCAAGCCAACCAGATTCCGCAGGGGATTCTAGCGTTGCTTAGGCAATAGGGGGCGGAATCGGAACTCGGGAATCGTTATTCGGAGTTCGTAGATAGTGAATCGCGAACTCCGAATCACCAATCACGAACTCCGAAACTCAAACCCACTCCTCACCAGAGCCCTCCGAGAAATCGGAGGGCTTTTTTTGTTGGTCTTTTTTTGACATCTTACAAGCACACGGCTTTGTGGTTTGCGCCGTTTCCCGCGACAAACAGTCACGTTGAGCATAGAAGTACATTTTGATTCCGGGTAGGATTTGACGGTGCGTTTTGAGTTTTATGTTGACCCAGAAACCGGAGAACCGCATATTTTCTTGCACAGAGTTGATGAAGAAGAGGTTGCCGAAGCTCTCGAAGGCGACGGACTACGTTGGCGGACCAGCGATGGGAAGACAGTAGTCGTTGGGAAGACCGCTGGCGGACGCTTCTTACAAATTGTCATCGTATTGAAGTCCGGCCGGAGGGCCCAACCTCCTGCCCAGCCAC
>JANNJE010000494.1:0-3821 GCA_031405735.1 Armatimonadota bacterium
GTGGACCAACTTCTCAAGCATTGATTGATCAAAAAGCACGACATCCGGACTCTTGCTCATGTCCACATTTGTTATTGGCACTTTTCCGTCTAAAGTAACGGAGTTTCCGCGAAGTGAGGCTACGAACAATTTCTTGTATGACTCACAAGACAAGACAGATTGAGCTTGAATTTTCTTTGCCTGCCCTTGAAGCATTTCGGCTCCATTTTCCTTCGCTAAGTTTCCAAAAAGCTCCATGAGGAAGATGTCGGTTACAACCAGATTACATACCGACCAAAACAAATAGTCATGGTCTTCTGCCGATAGCGTTCTGAAGGAGGATTTATCAAGCAGTACGGGTATTCCGAACACGCACTATTTTAACGCCGTTTCATCATTCAGTGCATATGTCGCAAGCACTTTGGTTAGGGTGATCGTAACAACTTGGAGCTTCCAGAATTGGACGCGTGACCTGCTCGAATATGAAACGAACTCTCCCCGACATGTAAATACGAATCAATTTTACAGGCGATTGAACGGGCGGTCGCATTCAATGACGAAACCTCGCGGCTTGTAAGTCTGAGAAAAAGTGTCGAAAACCGCCGCGGTTCCAACAATTGTGTTGCCCTGTGGATTGGTAAAGAAAGGTCCAATGAGTTCTAGCCCGTTTAGAAATCTAGACAGTCGAAGTTGAATCACAAAGCGAGTAAAGAGCAAAGAACGTTTTCCGTTGTTCAACCAAATGGTTGGGGTCATACGACCAGCGATGTTGACGCCACCTATAGCTACAGTCCCGTCATTAGAAATTGATTGGATTTCGCCTTGATGTTGATCAATGCTTAGTAGTGGAAATACTGTTGGAACCCCGAGAACGTTCCAAGATACCGGGTGATCTAAGTACGTTGGGTTGTCTTGAAGCGTTCCTGCAGAAATCTCACCGTTCGAACTCAAGTTAAGCGGTAACACGTTACCTCCAGGTGCTGGACGATTTAGCGGGACAAATGACGTGCCTCCGTCCCAAACGCAAAACCCTCGAGCTGGGAACTTTCCAAGTAACCGTGTTTCTGATGAACTCATGTCGATCAACCGAGTTCCGATTTCGAAAAGCTCATTGCCAGTAAGTTGGCTCCAACGCATGGAGCGATTCGAAGTGTCAAGATCAAATATCGCAGTTGTTCCATCGCCACTGATCCCAACCGGCATGGGGACCTCCGGTTCTGCGCCGTTCGTGATCTTGATTGATCCAGAAGTTGGATTATTTAGAAATGCTCCGCCCTGATACAGTCCAACAGCGGATGTGCCGCCATCCCCAATTCTAAACACGACGCCATCCGTTGTACTCGAGTCGGGTGGCATTGGTACTGTTCGTAAAATTGATCCGTCCAACTTCCAAATCACTGGTTTGTTGCCAGACCAAACGATAACACCTTCCGATGTTCCTCCAACAAACTTTCCATCAGGCGAAATACAACGTGGAGACGTAGCGGTTGGTCCCCCAGGCAAATCAGCCAACCACTTTAGAGTTACAAGTGGCGGCAATTGACCTACGGTACAAAACAGAACAGCCTGAGTCAAGAGAAGTGACACAACATATACTATATCCCAACTCTCTCGCTCCTCCAAAATGGAGGGGGCTCATTCAGCCCTTCGCCATGGCAAGCTGAATCAAATCTCTAGGTGGCTTGAAGTTCACATCTTCACGGATCGTCTCTAAGGCTTCTACCGGAACTCCTCTCAAGCCCGAAAGCAGTTCGCCAATAATCTCCTCTACCAAGTGCTCTGGAGTGGAAGCACCGCTTGTGATTCCTACGGTTTTGAAGTCGCTGCGCCATGCTGGAAGTACCTGCTCTGGCGACATGAGCAGGTGCGATTCTGTGCCAAGAGATTCCGCTACCTCCCTCAACCGGTTCGAATTCGAACTCGTTGTCGAACCGACTACCAGAACCAAATCGCATTGCTCGGCTAAGGCTCGAACTGCGGTTTGGCGGTTTGTTGTGGCATAGCAGATGTCGTCTTTGGCGGGAGCTTCGATGTGCGGATATTTTTCCCGTAGCGCTGCCATGGTTCGAGAAACTTCATCCACACTGAGCGTGGTTTGCGTAAGCACGGCAAGTTTTTCATAATGAGGCAGATTTAGCGCTGCAACGTCTTCAGGGGTCTCTACAAGCGCCATTCGTCCTGGCGCCTCTCCCATTGTCCCTTCCGCCTCTACGTGCCCATCATGCCCAATGTAGATCATGAAGAATCCTTTGTCGGCGTATCTTTTTGCCTCGTTGTGCACCTTTGTCACGAGTGGGCAGGTCGCATCTATCACTTTGAGGTTTCTGGCATTAGCTTCTGCTCGAACGGCCGGAGAAACTCCGTGCGCCGAATAAACCACGACGCTGTTTTCTGGAATATCGGGGATATCTTCAACAAAAACAACGCCACGGTCTTCAAAGCTCTTTACCACCCATTCGTTGTGGACGATGGCATGGCGAACGTAAACCGGCGCTCCATGAATTTTGAGGGCAAGGTCAACCACCTCAATTGCATACGCAACTCCGGCGCAAAATCCTCTAGGGGCGGCGAGAAGAATTCGTTCCACTAGTTTAGATTGTACTTACTTGTGCGTCCTGGGCGTCCCGCCCAAGAGTCCCTTAGCCAATTAGTTGAGGCATTTCTCACCATGTCGAATATGCGAAATGTTATAAAGGCACGGAATCTCACGCAAAGGCCGCAAAGGCTCGCGGCTAAGTTCTGCGTTCCTCCGCAACCTCTGCGTGAAGATTGATTTGCTCTCGCTCTTCAAGGAGTCCATGAATCGGTATCATGAACTTGGGCGGGTCGCCCAAAACACACTTTATGTTCCAAATGGAAAACCCACTAGTAGGAATATTCAACCGGGAAAGAACAATTCTCACCTTCCGACAAAGGTCGCTCGAATTCTTTGCCGCGTGGATCGGGATAGTTTGTGGTGGTGGGCTTTTCCTGATGCCATGGCTCAATAGGATCACCGGATTCGGATTCATTCTCGTTTCCTTCGAATGGAGTGTTTTCTTTGGAGCATTGATTGCTTGCGCTTCAATTTGGGCGATGCTCATGTTCACGATGATTCGGTTCGACTGCCGAAAAAGAACCTTCAGCATGAGAACTCGAATTGGCCTGATTCCCAAGTTCCAAAGCGGCTCGATAGACGAGGTTCGGCATTTAGAGCTCGCTCCGTATGGCGGACTGTTCCCTACTACCATCGCCCAGTCAGTTGCTCCGGGCATGTTGGCGGCACCGGTTCAGTTTGGGCATTTGTACGTGATTCGGCTTCATTGGCAACAGCAAGGCCGTGCACCGATTGTTGTGGAGCACGTCCAGATGATGCAGGGCTATGGGGTTCATGACTCTGGAATGATGAACTTTGCCCAAAAGGCTCAGCAGTATTCGAATGCGTTGAAAGTGCCTTTGTATAGCAACATTCCATTGCCAGGGATGCAGAGAGTTAATTAGCGAATCGCAAGTGGGTCACGAGGCGGATAGCAAGTTCCAACGTCAAGTTCTGGGCCTCTGAACCCTTCACTATTGGGTGCCCCTCGCCACTTGCCAAGGTCGTCTTGCAGGTTCAAACCGACACAATAAACCTTCACAGAATCTGCTTCGGTTATCAATTTCATCGTCTGATTTGAATATGGATCAAACTGCTTGTAGCCTGCTTCAGCCAACGAACCTGGCATCTTGCTGAACTTCTGTTTGAACCCAAACACTGCGATCATCCCTTCAATGGACCTCAAAGTGGCTTCGTGCCTCAATGCGCTAGCGTGAATTTGTTCAATTGACGTTCGTCTCGTTCCCGATCAATCTCAACGGCAAGC
>JANNJE010000495.1:0-3189 GCA_031405735.1 Armatimonadota bacterium
CATATTTGGGAATGCTTTTTGCTATAATGGCAATGTATAGTCCTACCGATTAAGCTTATGGAGCGGGTTGCTATCTTGTCCTTCCCGCACTGATTGAACCTATTAGTGGTCCAACGACTCACCCAATAATTGCTCCGATCGAGCCAAGCATCAGTGATTCGATGGCATAGATCATTCCGATCAATTGGTTCGAAGCCCCAATGCATTTCAATGTTCCGATCTCTCGAAACCGTGCCGTTACGGAAAGCAGGAACTGATTTCCAATTCCGACAAGTGCCATCAAAGCCGCCATCCACGAGAACCACTGCAACCGATTCGAATCTGCCAATGAGAGCCCAATGGGTCCAAGTGCCATTCGATAGGCTTGCACTGATCCAAACATTCCCGAACCTAAAATCACACCACAGACAGACATTACGTGCCCCACTGCCCGATATTTAAGGCTTGCAAGAGCCTGTCGCCATGCGATTTGGAGCGGATTCATTTCTTCTTCACCTTGAGGCTTATGAGTCCGCGGGATGCGAGCATCTGTAAAAAAGCCGCTAGAGAAGTCTCGGCTTCAATTCGGCTCAGTTTGAACTCCCTTTGCAAAGCAGAAACCAACGAAGTGGCTGAAACTTTGCCTGAAATCCGATTCCAAACAAACGCACCGATTGGTTCTAACTCATATTCCTTACGATCCTCTCGTCCCATTTTTCTCGCTAGCTTGCCAAATGCGCCGCTTTGTACAGCGACAGGGCAAGACAATACGACGATTCCATCGTCTTTCACCAATTCTTCGACCACTTGATTTCGACTCACCTGAAGCTGATGCAAGGCAAGCGCAGGCGGGTTCAAGCGAAATCTGGAAATCAGTTGAGCCAATCCCATTCTGGCCTCCAAATCGGGTCGCGAAACATCGCAGTGGCATAGACCAGTTTGTTTGCATTTTCATCGAATTTGGCAATAGTCGAAGACGAAACAGTTCGACCAATTGCCCGACGAATTGACTCAATGCGAACCCCATGTTCACACTCAACGACTGTGCCTTTTGGCGCGATTGATTTTGCCCACTCTGATAGGTTCATCTTCCCCATCAATTCGCGGCCAAATGACGTTCGTCCTGCTGAAAGTACTGCGCGATGCGCCGTCCAGTGCAATTGGAGTTTGCCCGAAAGCAAAACTGACCGTTTAAGGATAGCTTGCTTTGGCAACGAAACCGACAACCCAAGGAGTGACCAGCAATCTGGAAGGGCGTCGCCATTGTCAAGAAAACTTCCCAATACTTCGCGAAATGTTGCAAGCGACGCTTTGCCCTTTGCGCTTGAAATCTCCAAGAAAAACAACCTTCGACTTACCTTTGAAACGATTACACATCCCCTTGCTGATTCGGCACCGTTCCAATGATATTCAAGTCCGATGTCCGTTTGTTTGGACTCCGTTTCTACCGACGTTTTCCTTCGAGAACTTTCCCGGTGAATCTGTTTGAAGTATCGCGCCAGCACCGCCTCTGGCTCAGGCTCTTTCTTGAAGGATTGCCATCGAATCTGCAATTGTGTAGCCCCAGCCGATGAAATCCTTGCAAAACCAGTTGCACGATCTCCCGAAAAATTTGTGGGGTCCCAATCTTGAGGAAGGGAGATCGAAAATCCTTGCCAAGCAAATGTGTTTGGCATCAAAACGAAATTTTAGCCAGCAATTTTGTCGCTGTCGTTGTTTGAAGTCTTGATGTCATCCTTAGTCTTGGATTTAATTTCCTCTTCATCCGCCTCAGCCATTGACTTTTGAATATTGGCTTCCATCACCTTTTTGCCATCTTCAATTCCCTTTTGAAGTTCGCCAACGCCTCGGCCCATTCCTCGCATCAGTTCAGGGATTTTTTTGCCGCCGAAAAGGAGCAAAACCAATATGACTATGACCCAAATTTCTGGGCCGCCAAAGCTAAATCCGAGCAATGATAACATTGTTTCTCCTAATAATGACGTCGAATTCGACGAACTCAACTCTATAGTAAGTATACGTCAATGGAGAGACGAACGATTTCGCTCTCCGTTTAGTTGGGCGATTTTGGGTCTGATGGAAGGTTTGGGATCGTTGTATCGCCCCAGGCTAAAAGGCTTCCGTTGTTCGTGTCAACATTTGTGAGTCGAATTGCACCATGCAACCCAAGGTCGGCATTCAAGTCCACCACTGGGTTTAGCGATTGAAGGACGGCTTCTGCAACTTCTTTGTCTACAGGCAAGCCGTCGAACGTAACTCGAGCACGGGTAAGCACTATTTTCGTGCCATCGAGTTGTTGCAATTTTGCGAGGACGCTGAACTTAGTTTTCACAATTAAAAACTCGCCCTCGCCCTCAATCCAAACCCAGCCTCGATCACATCGGATCGAGATTGAAAGAATTTCTTTAAATTTCGCCAGGACAAATCGCTCCAAGGCATCTTCTTCAACTGCAACTCCACCAAAGCCAGTTCCACTTCTGCTCAACCGGAATTGACCTTTCGTTGCAGCAAGGTTGAAGTCGTAACGGCATTCTGGAATCGTTGCTGTTAGAAATAGGATGTCCAGTTGGCCCAATCGAAAGTTCTCAAGACCGATAAACAGATTCTGAATTCGCCCCTTTCTAGATCGGTCCGTCTCAGTAAACAATGGCAGCCCCTTTGTGGAAAAATTCGAGGCATGAATAGTGACTCTTTCCATGTCACCCGTTGCCCCTCCAAATATTCCATTTGGAACTGTTTTTACCGAAACCTTCTTTAAATCACCGGAGAGCTTAGTGGCAATTTCCGCAGCGGCGAGCCGTTCCATTCGCACCACGGCTGATCGTGCGCCATGCCACAATAAACCTGCCCCTATCGCCCATGGAATCGTTGATTGAATTCTCACCTATTTTCGACCTTGATGAAGTATGGCAGGCGATTTGCGAATTACGATTTAAGAATTGAGAAATTAGAAATCGTTACTCGTTATTTGTTACTCGCGAATCGAGAAAGACCAATAACCAACAACTGCCAACTGACAACCAACAACCAACAACCAACAACCAACAACCAACAACCAACGACCAACGACCAACGACCAACGACTGACAACCGACAACTGACAACCAACAACCAACAACCAACAACCAACAACCAACAACCAACAACCAACAACCAATGACTGAACCTGAACTTGTAGGCACCGCAAAACTGAGTGAAACTCTCATCGAG
>JANNJE010000496.1:0-3101 GCA_031405735.1 Armatimonadota bacterium
CCAGGGATTAGCTCAATACTCCGATGGAGGCTCATATTGGAGTTCCCCTGTAGTGGCAGGAACGTTGTTATATGTGGTTTCCAATGAAGGCGTGGTGCACGCTGTGGATCGAGGCAACTTTAGGAAACGCTGGGAGTGTGATCTCGACGGGCTCGTTACTTCATCGCCAGTAGTTTGGGACGGAGCGCTCTTTGTAGGTTCGAGGAACGGACTAGTCTACGCCCTCGATGCCTCGACGGGAGAAGTTTTATGGAAGTTTCAGACAGGTGGGGAAGTGAGTTCCTCGCCAGCAATCAATAACGGAGTGCTGGTTATTGGGTCCGGCGATCGAAATGTTTACGCGATAGATTCAAAGACCGGTTCAATGAAATGGTCTTTTGCCACCGATGGTCCAGTTGATTCCTCGCCAACATTAGCTGATGGAAATGTTTTTGTAGGCTCGTTCGATGGAAACGTTTATTGCCTCAAATCGGCTGATGGGAGCCTGGTATGGAAGTCCGCGTTGGGAGGTTGGGTGCATTCTTCACCAGCAGTTGATGAAGAGAAAGTATTTGTCGGGACACTGAACGTCAACCACGATACCGTTCCAAGCTTCTTCTGGCTGAACCGCAAGACGGGCGAAAAACTGGGGTCATTTGAAATGCCAGAGGCTGTATATTCGTCGCCAACTGTTTGGGGAGACCTCGTTTTGGTCGGGTGCCGAGATAGGCAGCTTTATGCCTTCGACCGAAAGATGCGACAGACTCAGCCAGCATGGACCTTCCGTACCAGAAGCTATGTCCACTCGACGCCAGTTGTCGTCGGGGACACAGTGCTCGTGTCTTCGTTCGACGGAAACCTTTATGCATTGCGCCAGTCGAAACCGATTCGAATTTGGAACGACAATGACGTCGTTCCTCGTTGGTTTGTGGCGGCGATGTCATCAGAATTTCATCGCCAGATAGGCGACTTGGTGACAAGGGCCGCCGCAGCAAAGGCAGGAACTGAATTGAAACTGAAGTCTTTCAAGGAAGTTTTTGATGAAGTCAAGGCAAATGCAGCGAAGACTGTTTCTGGACAACGAGTGCTTCCGCGTGACGTTCCAGGAGAGCATCCTGGCGCCCCTTACATCGAGTATTCACTGACTGCAGGCCTCTTGACCGGCTACCCTGACAGCAGCTTCAAGCCAAATGAGCCGACAACAAGATTTCAATTCTCGTTTAGTTTGGCGACTGTGTTTGAGGCTGTAAAACGGCCGGATTTTGTTTGGAGGATTCTCAACGAGAAGTCAATTCGAAATGCACAGGTGGAAGTGCGAGCGACGCCGATCCCTGGCGCGCCACAAACCATGCCCAACGACGTTCAAGCCAACCATTGGGCATTTGAAGCGCTGGAAACACTTTCTCAAGCAGCATTGAACCCGTTAGATGAAGAAGGACGATTCAGAGGAACAAAGGTCTTAACCCTCAAAGATGTAGAGACCCAGTGGAACATGCTTCAGGCGACCATTCAAGTGGTACGGGCGAAATAATTTGGGTAATTGGGTAATTGGGTCATGGGGTCTTTGGCTGGATAGGCACAATAAATCTAGTTCGTCCTATCCAAAACTACAGATCTTCCCCAAGCCCCGGGCCATAGAACTTGGCAACGAACGCCTGAAAATCGTCTGTTGAAATCAACGGACGCCACCACGCTTCATTTGAGATGTACCAACGAATCGTTTCTCTAAGATATTCCTCAAAGGGATGCGTTGGTTCCCAGCCCAATGCACGAATCTTGCCAGTCGCCATGCTGTACCTTTTGTCATGAGCACCTCCACGAGGGTCAGGGATCGTTTTCACTAACGAGTCATCACGTCCTGTTTCTTCCAGAAGGATCTTTACAACTTCAAAATTCTTGCGTTCGTTGACGTCGCCAATGTTGTAAATCTCACCATCGGTGCCATTTTCGAGGACGCAAAGAATTCCAGATGAGTGATCCATCGTGTGAATCCACTCTCGAACTTGGTCGCCCATTCCATAAACCGGCACTTTCTTGCCGTCAATCAGCCGTGTCACAAAGAAGGGAATCAGCTTTTCTGGAAATTGGAAGGGACCGTATGTGTTCCCACCCCGAGTGATAAGTGCTGGAGTGCCAAAAGCCTTACGATGTGCGCGAACCTGCATATCGCCGCCTGCCTTGCTTGCGGAATAGGGAGTATTTGGGCGAATTGGGCTTTCTTCAGTAAACTCGCCTTCGTCAATCGTCCCGTAGACTTCGTCGGTGCTCACATGAACCATTCGCTCCAACTTGTGGTTTCGCGTGGCTTCTAGAAGGACATAAGTGCCGAGAACGTCTGTCTGAATGAAACTCCCTGCCTCCAGAAGCGACCGGTCATTGTGGCTTTCCGCAGCAAAATTGACAATATGAGTGATATTGCGTTCTCGCAGTATTTGATCAACAAAAGCTGCATCTTGGATTTTGCCATGATAAAACTCAATGCTCTCGCGAAAATCATTCATTGTTGAAAGATTCCCTGCGTAAGTTAGAGCATCGAGAACCGTAATTTCCCAATCCGGATGACGCGACAAGACGAGGCGGACAAAGTTCGAAGCGATAAATCCGGCGGCTCCAGTAACTAGCAGGTGCATCGGGTTCGGTTTTACCACGATTCGAGGGTGCCATAATTCGATGTTCATGCGAATCGCGATCAGTGCCCTTAACCTTTCAACGGAATCCGGATTTACCAACGCCGGAATTTCGCGATACTGCTATGGCTTGATAGAAGCTCTGCACCAATTGCCGGACAAGCACGAATACATCGTTTTTCTTCGGAAAGGCGTGGAACCGCCGGGGCATTGGAGGTCGGATTCAAGGTTCAAATTCGTCGGCCCACGCGGTCCCCGAAGAAAGAGTTTGACAATTTCGGAGATCATAGGCGGCTCACTTCAGGTTCGAAAGTACAAGCCGCAAGCTTATCTTTCTACCGCTCACGCCGTTCCCATGTTTTGCAAATGTCCGAAGGCTCTAGTGGTTCATGACCTGTTTCCGGTGACTCATCCAGAATTTTTCACTAAGAAAATGGCAAAAATGACGGCGATGGTAAATGGATGGGCAATCAACAAGTGCCAATTGCTTCTCGC
>JANNJE010000497.1:0-8230 GCA_031405735.1 Armatimonadota bacterium
CGCCTCGCTCCGGGCGAGTCTTTGCAATCGCTTTCACGCCGACTAGGATACCGTGGCATTGGCTTCTTGTCCAAGGAGCCTCGGATTCTCACGCAACGGTCGCAGGCGTGGCTTGAGGCGTCACGGCCAAGAGAATTTGAAATTTCGCGCAAAGGCGCAAAACTCGCAAAGCAGTGTCTGCGTACCTCCACGTGAAAGAAGAAAATCGGAGTCCCACGTGCCGCTCAATGGTTCGCAAAGCCGCCAAGAACGCAAAGAGCTGACTTGGAATTCTCAATCAAACTACTCATTCTCGCTTCCCCTTTGCGAGCTTTGCGCCTTGGCGTGAAACACTCCCGGAATCTCACGCAGGTGTTCAGGGATCAATGTTTGCGACCGTTGCGTGAAAGCGCTAATCGCGACTAAATTGTCAAGCGACCCGAATTGTCTCATAAGTTCGACAATTCTCTCGAACTGATCCCGAATCGGAATCAAGTGTCGCGGAAGATGGGTACGTGAGCTCCAAGACGCCAAGCTGCGAGTGATTTTCGATTCGCTCGAAATCTGCCCAATGCTGTATCGGTTTGGCTCCCAAAGCACACAAGGACTGCGTTGCAAGCTCATTGGAATGTGTTGAAATAGCTATACGGCAAAGTCGGCGGCGCAATGCGTCTGTGCAGCCCGCCCATGTTCCGCCTTCACGAAACCGCGAATGAGCCACAATCGCCCACTCCGACCATGCGTAAAGAAGCGTGTTCCTTTCCATCGCCTGGGCCGGTGTAAATGGCGCATCCGGCTCGCAGACGCTCAAAACTGCCGAATCTCGCTGAGTTGCCTGATGGATCCCGCAAGGCAAAATCGAAACAGCAGCTGATGGACTCAGCCCTCGAGATTTCAGTGCGCCTTGAATCGCAGCTTTATCGCAGCCCATCGCGCCACCCGAAACGACAAGACAACCTGATTCAGCCGCTGCGCATCCGGTTTCTATTGACCAGGTTTCAACTTCTTTACTAATTTGTCTGCTTCCGACAACTGTAACGCTGGCTTCCGTTCTCCAAGACCGGCCGTTCCACCATACTGCAGGCGGAGCCGAAACCCCCAATCTCTCTAACCAGCGAGTTGGATAGAATTCGTCCTGCGACGTCAAAATACGAGACCTCCTTTGCAAGTCCTCAGCTTTCGCAATCAACTTCACATCATCTGCAAGCAGTGCTTCTAATTCGAAACCGTGCCTGCGAAGAACTACCGATGCTGAGTCTAGAGAGGCGCAATCTGCTCTAAGTTTTGAAAGCACTGCTGGCCAAGAGGATCGTTTTGGCTCGGCAAACCGGCTCAATCCGCGCAAATAAAGAGCTGCCAGTAAAACAGAATGCTGTCTTTCAAGTTCGAAATCGGAAATGAAGCTCAAATTTGCCGCCATCTCGTTTATTATGACGGCGCCCCATTTCGTTTTGGAGGCTTTGCCCTAGAAAAAATGCCAGGTCACGAATCGCCTTTAGAAGTGTAAACTGCCCAACGCCAAATGTTAAAGCACACAGATCTGACCCGACGACGAATCGAACAATTCGTGAAGCACGAACTTGAAGAAAGTCTTGTCATTGATTCGGAACAGTTAGAGATTTGGCATTGCAATCAACCTTTCTCAAGCCAAAAGGAAGCTGAATCCGGCAAATGGAACAAAGTAGAACCTGGTTTCAAATTTGGCCCGGCCTATTCAACTTCCTGGTTTCGAGTCAAAGGCGTGGTCCCCTCCAGATTTAATGACCTTTCAATTGGACTAATGGCCGAGGTCGGCGGCGAACGCACAATTTGGCGTGACAACTGTCCATGGATCGGCGTTGATGTCGAGCACGAAGTTGTTCCGTTGTGGACATGGGGAATTCAAGGCGTTGTTCCAATCGAAGTCAAACCAAACGACAAAATTGACTTCTGGATTCAAAGTTATTGCCGAAACCCACAGGTTTCGGTGCACCGAGAAGGGGCGCCAAGGGAAGAGCTTGTCGAAACCGTAAAGTTCGCCAAACTCGTTTGCATTGATTTGGAGCGGAAAGAACTCGCATTTGACGCATCCTTTTCGCTAAGCCTTTTGACGTCTCTTCTTGAGACCGATCCTTCGTATCACACGATCCTTCGCGCTCTAAACCGAATCTGTAACACTTACAGCGAGGAGAATCGAGACTCAATTCCGCTATGCCGAAAAATACTTAGAGATGCTCTCAACAGCATCAATAGCGAAGCAAAGCACACTGTATATCCAGTTGGACATGCTCACCTAGATACCGCATGGCTTTGGCCATTGGAAATCACCCGTAAAAAGATGGCCCACACGACGGCCAACCAGCTTAGACTGATGGAGCGGTATCCAGAATATGTGTTCGTCCATAGCCAAGCTTCGCAATACGAATGGCTTGAGGCCGAATATCCCAAACTCTTTGATGAAGTGAAGGCTGCTATCAAACGCGGGCAATGGGAACCTGTCGGTTCAATGTGGGTGGAGGCCGACTGCAACCTGACCGGAGGCGAATCCCTGATTCGGCAGTTTTTGTACGGACGAAAGTATTTCCGGGAAAAGTTCGATTTTGAAACGCAAGATATGTGGCTGCCCGACGTGTTCGGCTATGCTGCCGCTTTGCCGCAAATCCTCAAGAAGTTCAACATCAAGTACTTTTTGACCCAGAAAATCAGTTGGAATCAATTCAACAAATTCCCGCACAACACGTTTTGGTGGCAAGGAATAGATGGCACTAAGGTCTGGTCGCACTTCCCCCCTTCAGATACTTACATCGGCGATTGCACGCCAAAGCAGATCATGGAATCTGTGCAAAAGCACAAGGATCATGGGAGGTCAGATTCATCGCTTTACGTGTTTGGTTGGGGTGATGGCGGTGGCGGCCCAACTGAGAAGCACTTGGAATACTTGCGAAGAGCGCAAACAGCGCCAGTCCTTCCTGATATCCAATTTGGCAAGCGAGCCGTTGACTTCTTCAAGGATGCCAAGGCAAAGAGCCGCGACTTGCCTGTTTGGGTCGGCGAACTCTATTTAGAACTCCACAGAGGAACCTACACGAGCCAGGCCGCATGCAAAAAGGGAAATCGTGTGAGCGAGTTCTTGCTACGCGACGCCGAATGGCTCGCCTGCTTTGCGCCGAACTTGCCTTACCCTACCGAAGAACTCGAAAAGGCTTGGAAACTGACCCTGTTAAATCAGTTCCATGACATTATTCCCGGCTCATCCGTACGAGAAGTGTACGAAGATAGCGACTCCGACTACGCAAAGATTGCCGAAATCGGAAACAGAGTCATCTCTGCCAGTTTGCAGGCCATTGGCAACCGCCTTGACTCTGAAAACATGGCGCGACCTCATGCAGTTTTCCAGAATTCGATCGTCGTTACCCAAGCCGAAGTTCCATGGAAATCGGAAAGCATTCCGAATTCAATCGTTACAGACGATGAGAGCTATCCGGTACAACTTGTTGACGAGTTTGGCACCCGAAAGCTGATTTTTCAAACACCCCATTCAGCGCTTAGCACTGTCAGCGTGGTGGACTTTTCTGACAACTTGCCATCTGCTCGATATCGCCTGCGGGCAGGAAATCGCAAGATTGAAAATGGTGAATTAGCTGTTCGATTTGATTCAAATGGCAACATCACTTCGATTCAAAGTCTTGACGATGGCTCTGAATTTGTTCAGCCTGGCGCATTAGCCAACATGTTTCAGCTTCTCGATGATAAGCCACTTTTTTGGACGGCTTGGGACGTTGATCTCTTTTCGTTTGAAACAGCTAAGGACTTACTTAGGTGCGACTCATTTGAAATCGTGGAAAGGGGTCCAGTAAGGGTAGCTGCTGAAGTTGTTCGAAGTTTTTCGAAAAGCAAGATTCGTCAGCGAATCAGTCTTGGACCGACGCCGGGCATTCGATTCGATACGGAAATTGATTGGCATGAAGGGGACAAGATGCTCAAAGTGGCGTTCCCTCTCAACTTAAACGCCTTGAAGGCAACTTATGAAATTCAGTTTGGCCATGTGGAACGGCCAACTCATTCCAATACGAGTTGGGACATGGCAAGATTTGAAGTTCCTGCTCAAAAATGGGTGGATTTGAGTGAGGGTGATCACGGTGTCGCATTACTAAACGACTGCAAATATGGGCACGACTGCCGCGGAAATGTACTTCGGCTAAGCCTCCTTCGCTCCCCTAAAGCCCCCGACCCACTTTGTGATATGGGCGTACATAGATTTACCTATGCATTGCTTCCGCATTTTGGGCCGTTCAATCAGGCTGGAATCGTTCATTCTGCCTATGCCCTCAACGCGCCGTTGAGGCACGTTGCTCTTGAACCTGCTTCGGGAGCTCGAGAGGCATTGCCACCCTTTATCGTTTGCGATGACAGGAATTTGGTTGTCGAATCGGTAAAGCGTGCAGAAGACGGCGACGGAATCATCGTTCGGCTTTACGAGTGTCATAACGCCAGGGGCCAAGCAGAAATCGTTACGGCATTTGAGCCCGCGCAGGTCACTGTGTGCGACTTAGAAGAAAATGAGCATGAGGACCTAGAAATTGTTGATGGTGCTGTGCCTATTCGCTATGCGCCATTTGAAATCATGACTCTGAAGTTTCGATTCTAGAAACGTTGGCAGGTGGTTGGCAGGTTGCTCGCAGATTGTTGGCAGGTTGTTAGCAGGTTGTTTGCAGGTTATTGGCAGGTTGCCGACCACTCCGACCACTGGCCGACCACATGTCAACCACTTGCCTACCAAAGACCCCTTGCAAACGAACCCTCAATGAACAAATTTGTATCCGACGCCGCGAACGGTAAGTATTCTCTCTGGCGTGCTCGGATTCGGTTCGATTCGCATTCGTAGCCATCGCACATGAACATCAATGGTTCGTGAAGTGACATACGCATCTTTTCCCCAAACTCGGTCGAGCAGCACATCCCGGTCAAACACTTGACCTGGATTTCGAGCCAGAAAGTACAGGAGCGCAAACTCTTTCGGCGAAAGTTCAATAATCTTTCCGTCTAGTGTTACTTCATGGCTCCGAGGATCAATTTTCAAATCTCCTTCTTCCACGACTTCAAGCGGCGCTTCGCCTGTAGCCCGTCGCAAAACTGCTTTCACCCTCGCAGCCAGCTCTACTAAGTTAAACGGCTTTGTCACATAGTCGTCGGCGCCCATTTCGAGGCCTTTGATCCGATCTTGATCGTCCGTTCTTGCACTTACGAAGATGATTGGAGTCGTAGATTCTTTGCGAACTGCGTTACAGAGCTCGTAGCCGCTTCGTTGCGGAAGCATGATGTCGAGCAAGACAAGATCAGGCTTGACTCGGCGAAATAGCCGCATTCCTTCTTCCGCCGTTTCGGCTGTAAAAGTCGTGTAGCCTTCGCGGCGCATTTTGTTCTCTACTGTTTCCAGCAAAGTGGGTTCGTCGTCTACGATCAATAGTTTCAAGCTGTTCCAACCTTCCTTTTCTTCGGCATTTGCACCAAATTCATTTCGGCTGAACAGCAACCCGCTATTTTCCAGTCGTCATGATTTCAACATTTGCTCTAGGAACCGTAACCTCGGCCCCATCTAACAATTTCGCCTTCAAAACACGAACTTCTGTCCCCGACTCCAGCACGACTAGCTGCGCTGGCAATGCAGTAACGGTTCCTAAATCTCCAAAGTACGGCTCTCGAATCATCCGAATTGAAGTTCCAACGGTCAATTCGGCACCGGATTGCTGAACTGGTGCATCTCCCTTTGCGTCGGATACGGTCACGACCAATTCGGGTCGAATGACGCCGGCTCGAATCTGAGTCGCACCATTCAAACTTGCCGTTTTCCCTTCCAACGATTGCAACAACTCGAATGTCCGCTGCGCCATGTTCAGGTATCCAAAACCTTCGGTCACGAGGATAGAAAGTGGAATGTTCTCGGTTCCTGTAATGGCTACGCCAATTTCATAGCCTAGGTATTGGGAAAGGTCTGCATCGCGAACACCGCCCGCAATCAGGCCAATCACGCCTAAACGTCCCGCCTTTTCGAGGGCATCGTAGGTGAAGCCAGCACCGCAAACAAGGATCTTTCCTGAATCGGACTCATGGATTTCGTCCGCCTTCAGTATGTGGTCTGGGCTGTGCGCCTTCAGAGTCACGATGCCTGTTCGCTCGCCACCAACCCCAAAAATGCCCTGAACCATCGCGCCGCGAGTTTCGACAATCGCGCCTTCATTTGGCAGCACTTCAATAATTTTTCCCTTTAGATAGGCAGTAATTTCAACGGGAATGGACGGTTCGCGGATCAGCATGCTTCCCGTCACTTCTGAGATGGACTCAACAGTACCGGTGTGCTCGCTCGCTGCCGTCGGTGCCGCAAAAAGCCCGAACATCTTCTTTCCTTGGGCAACAATTTGCCCCTTTTCAACTGGGTCGCCGGGTTTGACGATGACAAAAGTTACCGCGTCTTTCGGTTCGACGCCAAATTTGTCTGCAAGCTTGACGGTTTGCAGAACGCCAGGCAACAATGCCCTGGCAACGACAGTTGAAGGCTCGACATCGGCCCCAACTTGGACGACGACGTCGCCTTTAATCGGTAAACGTCGAGTTCGCCGAACAATGATGTCGCCGCTAACAGTCAATCCAGGTGTATATGCACTTCCCAATGTTTCAAGTCCTCCGGTACCTTGGCATCGCCAATTAGCGGGAGTTTACTCGCAGGCTCGTTTGCATCGCATTTGAACCTCTATGCATACTGACTGGCAAACATTAGGCGAGTGTTAAGGAATTGTCTGGTTTTGGGGATGGTTGGATGAATGGTACGAATTGGATGGGGGATGCTTTTGGAGCGCAGGCGTCCAGCCCCCTTCGCTGCTGATCCAGCGTCTCGCCGGTCTGCATACTGCTTGCAAACTACCTGGCAACAACCTGTATCGGATCACCAACTCGAATCAATCCTTCCGCATTTGGAATTAGATTTTGACCAAAAATAACCTTCTTTCCGATGTTTCTGAAAGTCGCGAGCGTAGCAAGCGGCTCTTCCCCATGCCGAATACCAGTTGCTTGATCCTGAGTAGTGACACGACATCTTGCACATGGCTTTACCGACCTAAGAGTAAGACTGCCAATTTGAACCTCTTTCCAATTGTCTTCATCCCAAGCCTCAAATCCCTCCACAACAATGTTTGGCCGGAATCGGTTCATTGGCAAAGGAGATTCCATTCGAGAATTCAGATCATCGAGTGAAGATTGATTGGTAACCAGAATGGGAAAGCCGTCAGCAAAGCTGACGAACTCGCCGATTCGTCCAAAGTTCGGATCAATTTGCCTTCTCGTTTTTGAATCTAACTTCACGAGCCTGAATTTTGCTTTAAATTCAAGCGATAGCCAATCAGAAATCTCATCACCCATATCTAAAGCCTCGACCTCGTCTTTCCAAATAGTGACCTTGCGGCAGGAATTTGTTGTGATGCTTTCAAGCCGTATTTCGCTTCCATTTGAACTTGTGAGGTGCAACTCGTTCGCCCTGATCGAAGTCTGAATGGTCGCTAAGGCTGGCAGATTCCTTTGGGTGATGAATACTCCCTCCTCATCCACAACCAGATAATTCCGGTCAAATTCTAGTCCAAGCCAAGTGACTTTTGTAGAATCTAGCGCAATGCCCCTCATCGCCTTAACTGGGTAAATCGAGAGCGAAGTTACGGTTCCCATTTGTTCTAGCATTACAGGTCCCTGTCCGAACTGTGCCCCGGAAACAGCTTCGCCTGAGGGTCGAGCCTTTGTTTTGCAACGCACACGGCTGTTACGGCCTCCCCAACTCCGTTTGCGATAAGTTTGAGCTTGCCAGGAAAGCCTGCAACGTCACCGACAGCAAACACTCCGGGAATTGATGTTTCCATGGTTGTTGGATTCACTTGAACTTGGTTCTTTTCAATCTCGATATTCCAATTCTTTATTGGGCCAAGCGTGCTCTTGAAGCCGACATTTACGATCAAGGCATCAAGTTCCATTCGTTCGACTTGCTTCGATTCGACATGTTCGAGCGAAATCGCCTCCAATCTGTCCGCTCCATGGAACTCCTTTACGACATTCCACAATTGCATTTTCACTGATGAATCTCTCACCTTTCGAACCGAATCTTCATGCGCTCGAAATTGATCGCGGCGATGAATGAGGGCAATGGATGCCGCAATGGGCTCCAGAGCCATGCACCAATCGAATGCGCTGTCTCCCCCGCCGACGATTGCGACTCGCTTTCCGTTGAATTCGG